>JAGHSP010000184.1 GCA_018065815.1 Candidatus Sodaliphilus limicaballi
AGCCGTTGCCAAGTTCAAGGAGGAACTGAACGATATTCTGTTCGAGTGCGAGTTGGAGGTCTTGCTCCTGATAGTTCTCATAAAGACGGAGGAACTGCAAGTTATAAGGATCCTTTAATATATCACGAGCCAAATCGGTATCAGGCTTCGGAAGAGTTTCAGAAAAATTTGTGAGCGCTTTTCCTTGGGCTTCGTAAAGGCCGCCATTACCGTCTTTGTCTCCCATCATGTTGAGGAGCATGGCGCGTGACCACTGATTCTCAAGGGTCTTGTGGACATAAAAAAGTGCCTTCTCTTGGTTGTTTGCACATTTTCCTAAGATTACAATGTGATGCCCCCAAGGAATGCGAAAGATGGCTTCATCGGGTGTCTGTTCCAATTTGGAAACAAACTGTTTCCGATTTTGAGTATCACCTTCGTCCTGAGATATGGAAACAAATTGTTTCTGATTCGCGTATGTGGAATAAAACCGATAGAAGCGAGTTGCATTCTGCAGATTCTTGCGTGTGAAGCCATCTACCCCTGGCATCATTTCCGTGAGATCATGAGAGAGTTTTTCATAAAATCCCGCTCCATAGCGATTCTCGTCTCCTCGTGCATCAATATCCGCACCAAGTTGCCAATAGTAGCGAAGAAGTTCCTCGTTTACTCGGCTTGCTGCTTTTATCTGAGCCTGACGGTAACGTGCTTTGAGTTGCTGCAGCCACTGTTGGTAGTCTGCATCAATGATTGTAAGTTGTATGTTGTTATTATCGTTTGCCATGCCGATATATGTATTCGTTCTTTGATGGATGTTTTCTGGTGCAAAGATACAAACAATTTCTTTACATTTGGCGAGTTGCATAAGGCGATTGATACTTCTTGCAATTGATTCCTTTGTTCTTAATCAAGTCTTTTCTCGGTTTCTTAGTTCAAAAACCAAGAGATAGGCGGAACTGATATGAATATTACCCGTTTTTATCTTCATTATCAGCAATTACCGTATCTATCCAATCCGCATAGCCTAGAACCCAATTGAAGTAATTCATGAGGTTTAGTTGCTTGTCAAGGAATAAATCTTGAGATGTCAATACCCATGTTCTCATAGAGCCGACAAGGATGTAGTAAGGAGCAATATTCTCCCTGAAATAGCTGAAACACTCGCTGAAACATTCAAAGAAACCGGGCAAATATAACCCACCCAAAAGAGGCTGTGCCATAAACTCCAATTACGACACTGCCTCTTAACCTCGTGATTCCGTTGGGACTTTTCGAATGTTATGTATTGATGTTCTATGATTTTTCTCTACAACCGAGAATTACCTGATAATGCAGCAGTTGATACACATGTGTTCAAAGGAAGAAAAAACATGAAAAATTAATAAGCAACAAACAAGTCGGCAAAAACAAAATCGCTAACTGGTTATTATCAACCTGTTAGCGATTTGGTTGGTGACCCGCTTGGGACTCGAACCCAAGACCCCAACATTAAAAGTGTTGTGCTCTACCAGCTGAGCTAGCGAGTCTCCGTTTTAAAAGCGTTGCAAAGGTACTGCTTTTTTCCTTAATTACCAAATATTTTGACGTTTTTCTTGAAAATTTGCGTAACCTTGAACCAAAATTTGCGTAACCTTGAACCAAAATTTACTTGACCTTGAACCAAAATCATGCCAAAATCATGCCCTTGGTGCAAAAGTGCACGGGTCAAAGTCGATGAGGTTATGTTTCTTGGCGAGTTACAGCGGGGAGTGCGGTTGGGCGTGTCCCCGGAGTAGAAATGCTTGACGGGGGAATTGCAATAGTTGCTTCTTTGCAACCCAGTTGCAAAAGATTATTTGTAACTTTGCAGTGTTAAACGATAAAGGTGTGTTCTATTAATTATTAGAAAAGATAAATTATTATTTCGGCCGCTTTTGAGCCTGTTTTGGTATCTCCGATGGTCTCGACCATCGGTTACGATGCAGTGTAACGACTCCGTCGTTGGCAAAATCTACTCAAAACATCTCTCAAAATCGTCTCGACATAATTAATAGAACCCACCTAAAAAGATAAACGACGATGAAAAAGAGTTATAAGATTGAGGTGGACTGCGCTAATTGCGCTAACCTCGTTGAGGCCGAAGTGAAGAAGGTGGATGGTGTGAACGACGCTACTATCTCGTTCATGACGCAGAAGATGAAAGTGGACTTTGCCGACGGGGCCGATGTTGAGGCTGTGCTGGCGCAGATTGTCAAAGTGGCAAAGAAGGTAGAACCTGATTTCGAAGTGCTATAATGAAGCGGGTCTATTCTGTTATAGCGAGAGCTGCTGTGTGTGCGACCCTCGCTTTTGCATATATGCCTCTGGCAGGTTGCCTTCATGGTGACCACGATCATGACCATGATCATGACCACGAGGTTGAGGCCGAAGAACATCACGAGCATGCTCCGGGCACCATCATCATGGAGCCCGAGAAGGCTGAGGCTGCTGGCGTGAAGACTAGCACTGTGACGCGCGACAGTTTCAATGACGTGATTGAGGTGAGCGGCAGCATTCAGGCCGCCTCGTGCGATGAGACGTCAATCGTTGCCACGACGGCAGGAATTGTGACCCACGCCCAACACATCAGTGAGGGTATGGCCATAGCTGGCGGCACTACGCTGTTCTATGTGGCGAGCGATAAGTTGCAGGATGGTGACCAGGCCAAGCGTGCGCGCATTGCCTATCTTGCCGCCAAGCGTGACTATGAGCGTGCTAAACCGCTGCTCGACGACCACTTGATCACCGACCGCGAGTTCAGCGGCATCAAGGCCGACTATGAGACTGCCCGGGTGGCCTATGAGGCGGTGAGCAGCAATACCACTGCGCGTGGCGTCACTGTCAAAGCCTCGGTGGGAGGATATGTGAAAGAGTGCCTGGTCAACGATGGCGACTTTGTCAACGTGGGCGACCCGCTCATGACCATAACCAAGAACCAGCACCTCTACTTGCGTGCCGAGGTGCCTGTGCGCTATTATGGCTCGCTCAATCTCATCACGTCGGCAAAGTTCCGCACCCAGTATAGCAACACCGTTGTTGATATCAAGGAACTGGGCGGCCACCTCATGTCGTCGGGCAAGTCGGCGGTGAGCACAACTTCCTATGTGCCTGTTACATTCCAGTTTGACAACAATGGTGCCGTGGTGCCTGGTTCTTATGCCGAGGTGTTCTTGATTACCGGCAAGCGCGAGGGTGTGTTGAGTGTGCCCACGACGGCGCTCACCGAGGAACAAGGGGTTTACTATGTGTATGTCAAGCTCGATGCCCATAGTTACCGCAAGCAAGAGGTGACGCTGGGTGCTACCGACGGCGAGCGCACCGAGATTCTCACCGGACTCAAAGGTGGAGAGAATGTTGTGGTGCAGGGTGCTATCAATGTGAAGCTTGCCGGAGCAAGCGGAGCAATACCTGCCCATACCCACAACCATTGATTTTTTATTAAGAGTTTAAGGGTTTAAGGGTTTAAAGGTTTAAGGGTTTAAGGGTTGGGTTAACTGATTCATTCCTTTCTTATGGGCTTTAATTTGATCACAGACAATGCTTAACAAGATAATAAAGTTTTCACTCAACAATCGCTTGCTGGTGTTACTGGCGGCGGTGCTTCTCACTCTGGGCGGGCTATATACGGCTCATCGCACCGAGGTTGACGTGTTCCCCGACTTGAACGCGCCCACAGTGGTGGTGATGACCGAGGCCGGAGGTATGGCTGCCGAGGAGGTGGAGCAGTTGGTCACATTCCCCATTGAGACCGCTGTGAACGGTTCGACAGGCGTGCGCCGCGTGCGCTCGTCATCGACTATGGGTTTCAGCGTGGTGTGGGTTGAGTTTGAATGGGATACCGATATCTACGTGGCTCGCCAGATTGTGTCGGAGAAACTGGCTGCGATAGGCGAGTCGTTGCCTCCGGGCACGGGCCAGCCCACCATAGGCCCGCAGTCGTCAATCCTGGGCGAGCTGCTCATCGTGGGGCTCACTGCCGACTCGACGTCGATGCTCGATCTGCGCACGCTTGCCGACTGGACCATACGTCCCCGGTTGCTCTCTACCGGAGGTGTGGCACAGGTGGCTGTGCTGGGCGGCGACATCAAGGAGTACCAGATACTCTTTGATCCCGGCAAGATGAAGCACTATGGCGTCACGCTCAATGAACTCATGGACGTGACGCGCGACATGAACCGCAACATCAATGGCGGCGTGCTCTATGAATATGGCAACGAGTATATTGTGCGCGGCGTGGTATCGACCGCCGACGTCGATAAGTTGTCGCGCTCGGTGGTGAAGATGGTGGATGGATCGCCCGTTGCCCTGGCCGACATAGCCGAGGTGCGCATCGGCGCGCAGGAACCGCGACTGGGCGTGGCATCGGAGCGAGGCAAGCCTGCGGTGCTCCTCACCGTGACCAAGCAGCCCGGTGTGGGCACGGTGGAACTCACCGAGAAACTGGAGGCTTCGCTCGCCGAGATAAAACCTAACCTGCCTCACGACGTGCATGTGTCAACCGACGTGTTCCGCCAGTCAAGGTTCATCGACAGCAGTATCGACAATGTGAGCACCTCGCTTCTTGAGGGTGCGCTCATGGTAATCATTGTGCTAGCCATTTTCCTTGCCAATGCGCGCACCACGGTTATATCGCTGGTGGCTATGCCATTGAGCTTGCTTGTCTCGCTCATGGCGCTGCATGTGCTGGGCTTCAGCATCAACACGATGAGCCTGGGCGGCATGGCTATTGCCATCGGGTCGCTAGTGGATGATGCCATTGTGGATGTGGAGAATGTGTGGCGACGGCTGCGCGAGAACCGCGCATTGCCCGCTGGCGAGCAGTTGCCTGTGATCAGGGTGATATATGAGGCGTCGCGTGAGGTGCGCATGCCCATCCTTAACTCCACGCTCATCATCGTGGTGTCGTTCACCCCGCTGTTTTTCCTCAGCGGCATGGAGGGCAGGATGCTCATTCCGCTGGGCATCGCGTTCATTGTGGCGCTATTTGCCTCAACCGTCGTGGCACTCACGCTCACTCCCGTGCTGTGCAGTTATCTGCTCACTAAAGCACCAGCGAAAACTGGCGGCGATCGCGAAGCGCGCATTGTGTTGTGGCTCAAGAATCGTTATGGCAATGCTCTGGAATGGGTTCTCGGGCACAAACGCGTGGTGTTGAGCAGCGCGGCAGGGGCATTTGCCGTGGCTGTGGTGGTTTTCTTCATGCTGGGCCACAGTTTCTTGCCTCCGTTCAACGAGGGGTCGTTCACGATTAATATCAGTTCGCTGCCGGGCATCTCGCTCGAGGAAAGCGACAAGATAGGGCGCACTGCCGAGAAACTATTGCTCGAGATACCCGAAATCAAGACCGTGGCGCGCAAGACGGGCCGTGCCGAACTCGACGAGCATGCCCTGGGCGTGAACGTGAGCGAGATTGAGGCCCCCTATGAGCTTGACGGGCGTAGCCACCAGGAACTGCTTGATGATGTGCGCGAGAAACTAGGCGTGATTGTGGGCGCCAACATCGAGATAGGCCAACCTATCAGCCACCGCATCGATGCAATGCTGTCGGGCACGCAGGCCAATATCGCCATAAAACTCTTTGGCGACAACCTCAACCGCATGTTCACCCTGGGCAACGAGATAAAAGAGGCCATTGAAGACGTCGATGGCATTGCCGATCTCAACGTGGAGCAACAAGTGGAACGTCCCGAGCTCAAAATCACCCCCAACAGGGAATTGCTTCAGCGCCAGGGCATCTCGGTGCCCGAGTTCAATGAGTTTATCTCGGTGAACATGGGCGGTGAGGTGGTTTCGCTGGTCAATGAGGACGGCAAGAGCTTTAACCTCGTGGTGAGGGCTAGCGAGCATAGCCGTAGCACAATCGAGGAGGTGAAAAGTCTCGTCATTGACACCCAGGATGGCCGCAAAGTGCCGGTGACCGATGTGGCTGAAGTGACCTCTACAATGGGACCAAACACTATCAACCGTGAGAATGTGTGCCGCAAGATTGTGATCAGTGCTAATTGCAGCGGGCGTGACCTGGGAAGCGTGGTGAGCGACATCAAGGAACGCATTAACGAGGACATTGAATTGCCCGAGGGCTACCACATCGAGTATGGCGGTCAGTTTGAGAGCGAGCAGGCGGCTAGCCGCATCTTGCTGTTCACCTCGTTCATCAGCATTCTCGTGATTTTCTTGCTGCTCAATGCTCAATTCCGCAATGCCCGCGAGAGCGGCGTGATATTGCTCAACCTGCCCCTGGCTCTCATAGGCGGCGTACTGGCAATAGCGATAACAAGCGGCGAACTCAGCATTCCCGCCATCATCGGCTTTATCTCGCTGTTTGGCATTGCCACGCGCAACGGCATGCTGCTCATCTCTCAATACAATCACTTGCGCGAGAATGGGCTTGGCCTGCGTGAGAGCATCCTGCGTGGTTCGCTTGAACGCATGAACCCCATCTTGATGACAGCCCTCACCAGCGCGCTGGCACTCATACCGTTGGCACTGCGCGGCGACTTGCCTGGCAATGAGATACAGAGTCCCATGGCAAAGGTGATACTGGGCGGACTGCTCACATCGACATTCCTCAATGCATTCATCGTCCCCATTGTGTATGAGTGGATGCATAGAAATGATGACGATGCGCTTCGCTACGATAACGATAACTCCTTGAAAAAATTATGAAACGACTTTTTACAATAACACTGTGCATGGTGGCCGTGTGTGCCGGGGCACAGTCGCTCCCCGCGATACTGGCAAGCATCGAGAAGAACAATACTCGCCTTGCGGCACTTGCCAGCGAGAATGCCGCCGCCGTGGCGCAACTGGGCAGCGAGACTTCGATTGTGGGACCCACGTCGGTCGAGTATAGCCCGTTTTTCGGCAATGCCGATGGGCTGGCAAGCAGCGAACTTATCGTGTCGCAGGAATTTGATTTCCCCACGCTTGGGGCGATGCGCAAGCAGAGCGTGAATGCGCAGCGGCATGTGCTTGATCTTCAATATCAAACAGAGCGGCGTGACATCGTGCTCGAGGCCAAGAAACTGTGTTACGACATCTCGGCTGCGGTGTGCACCCGCAACTTGCTTGACCAGCGCTTGCTCACTGCCGACTCGTTGCTGGCTGCCACAACGACTAGCATGAATCGGGGCAACGCCACTATCATAGACGTGAACCGCATCAAGATGGACCGCATGGAGGTGAACACCCAGCTAGTGCAGGCCCGTGGCGAAATCGCTACACTGGCATCGCAGCTGCAAGGACTCAACGGCGGTATTCCCATTGAGAACATCGACAACCTGGTGCTTTCCAGAGAACCTGCCTGCGACAAATCTGCTCCCACTCTCGAACAGGAAATTGCACAGGCTCAGCTCAATGCCGCAACTCATGAGATAAAGGTTGCCGAAAAAGGGTGGCTGCCGTCGCTCACCGTGGGTTATCGCCGCAACACCGACCACAATGATGCCACTAATGGTTTCCTAGTGGGGGTGTCGATGCCATTGTTCTCTAATTCAGGCAAAGTCAAAGCTGCCCGAGCACGCCAGCAAGCTGCCATGAAACAAATGGATGATGCCCGCACCGAGGCACAGAACCGCACCCGCGCGCTCACCGCCGAGGCACAGCAACTGCGCGCAACGATCGACTCTTATGACTTGCCGTTGATGCGAGAAACACTGGCCCTGATCAACAAGGCTGTGCGTGCCGGAGCACTCACGGTGAGTGAGTACTACAACCAGGCCGACCGCATCCACGCTGCAATGCTCGAACAAATCTCACTTGAGAACAAATACAATAAACTCATGTGCGACCTCAACCGCTGACATGCGGTTTTTGCTTGCCGACGACAAGAAAAACAATGCCCGCCACTGGAGTAGTAGCGGGCATTGTGAATATTTTGGGGGTTGTGAGTAGAGTTTCATGCTGTTTCATCATGAAACACCGTCATGAAAATTACCATTTATTTTACATAGACTTGGCGCAGACCCACGCTGTAGTGGTGCAGTGAGCCATACTTGCCACCGCCCATATAGTCCTGTGCGAAACCATAGTCGTGAGCCACGAGGTTGCCCTCTGCGTCCTTGGTGACAACCCAAGCAAGCAGTGTGCGGCGTGCGATTGTGCCACCCTCGCGCTTAACGGTCCATGAGTCGTTCTCAACCACCACCTTGATTACGCCGGGGAACTTGGCCTTGGCCACCTTGAGCACCTGCGCGTTCATCGACTTGTTGAGTGCACCGGGTTTCAGAGTCTGCTTTGATGCTTCGATTTCGGCTTTGCGCTTTGCCTCGCGTTCAGCCTTTTCCTTAGCGGCCCTTGCCTCGGCTTCCTTCATCTCAACCTTAACCTGGTCGTAGGTCAGGTAGGGGTTAGCGTTGGGGTATTTAGCCTTGTAAGACTCGTCCATTTTGTCGTAGAGCTTGCGCAGTTCCTTGGTCTGCTTCTCGATGGCCTCGTCGTCGGTATAGCGGTCGGTGCAGAATGCAAGGTAGCGTGTAGCAGCGCCATTGCTGGTGTAGTACTGCTTTGCGTTCTTCTTGCCTTTCTTGGCCTTTTCTACATACCACTTGAGTGCCGCAGCGAGGAATGCGTTGTTGTTGCCGCTGTAATCTTCGGCCTTGGGATATCCGTCATAGAGGAGAGCACGTGTTGCCTTGCCCACTTCGCTGCAACGTTCCTGGGCAGTGCTCCATGAATGCCAGCGAGCCACTTCCTTCGAGTTGTCGTTTGCAATCTTGTTGAAAATGGCACCCATCTGCTCACCCTTGTCAGAGCACAGCCACTCCACGTCTTTCTTCTTGTTGGCCATTTCCTGGAGGTTAGCCCAGTATTCAAATGCGTCATACATCTTGTCGATGTCGTTGCATTCGTCCAAGTTGGGGGCGTTGAGTTGGGTCTTGTACTCAACTGCCATGTCAAGCTGCTTCTTTGCTTCCTTCTCAACAGTGTTGATTGCGTTATCCACAGCATTATCTACAGTGCGTTCAACCTTGTTTTGAACAGCGTTTTTGGCGTTCTGCTTGATGCGGTTACCCAAGTTCTTAAACTGTGCACTGGCGCTAGGGCAAAATGCTATGACTGCAATAGCAACCAGCGACACCTTGATGATGTTGTTGAGTTTCATAATTAATGAGTTTTTGTAGTAATTATTGTGTTTATTAATGTTCAATCTACAAAGTTATGTAAAAATTGCCAAAAGCCCAAAAATTGTGTGACAAATTGCTGTTTCTTCCCCTTCCCGCCCTTCCCCCCCACAGAGGAACAGAGGACACAGAGATATATTTTCCTCTCGGGGAACCCGGGGGAACTCGGGGAGCCCGCAAAAAAACATTGGTGTATCGTTACAATCTGAAATAAAATTCCCTTATTTCTGTTTACTGGTTTGTTTTATGTTGCAGCATTGGTTAGCACTCGCTCGGTTTGAATCCTGCTGCGGCGAGGTGTTGCCAGTAGTGGGGGTATGACTTTGTGACCACTGCGGCGTCGGTGATGATGATGCCGCGGTGTCGGGTTGATGCCATTGCCATAGCCATTGCTATGCGGTGGTCCTTGTAGGTAGCAATGGGTTGCGGTGCATCTACCTGGGTGTGGTTGCCGTCGTAGGTGATGGAATTGGGGGTGGGGGAGAGCAAGGTGTATCCCACCTTGGCGAGCTCGGCCTGTAGTGCCGCCACGCGGTCGCTCTCCTTGATGCGCAGCGTCTTGACTCCGTTGATAGTGAAAGGTTTGCGCATGAGGCACAGCGCTACTGCTATGGTGGGTATGATGTCGGGCATCGATTCCATGTCGATATTGATGTCGCCCTCGGCAGGTGTGGCCGTGGTGAGCGTGAGCCCTTGCTGTGTCCATGTGGCGTCAACGCCCAGGAAACCGCACATTTTCATGATGCCGCTGTCGCCTTGCAGGCTGTCGGCGGTCAATCCGGTGAGTGTGACTTGCGACCCGGGCATGAGAGCTTGCATAGCAAACCAGTAGCTTGCCGCGCTCCAGTCGGTCTCGATGGTGGTGCTTGCGGGCAGGGTATAGCATCCCTCGTGCACGGTGATGGTGCGCAAGGTGCTGTCGCAGTCGATGTTGATGCCGCAGCGACGCATCAGCCCCAGTGTCATCTCGATGTAGGGACGCGAGGAGATGTTGCCCAGGAGGTTGATGGTGCAACCGCCTGTGACGGGCGCTGTGAGCAGCAATGCGGTGATGTACTGCGAACTGAGGCTTCCGTCGATGGCGACCTCATGCTTGTCGAGATTTCGACCAGTGACACGCAGCGGGGGATATCCCTCTTCCATGACATACTCAATGCTGGCACCGCGCTGTCGCAGTGCGTCCACAAGATGTGCTATGGGGCGTTGCCGCATGCGCGCGGTGCCGTCGATGGTGACAGTGCGTCCCTCGCGTGTAGCAAAATAGGCCGTGAGAAACCGCATTGCCGTGCCGGCTGCGCCCACGTTGATGTCGCTCGATGTGCTGGCAAGTGCAGCGCGCATGATGTCGATGTCGTCGCACGTGTCGTCGATGCGCAGCGGCTGGGGATTGCCGGTGAGCGCGTTGATGATGAGCATGCGTGTGGCAAGGCTCTTGCTAGTGGGCAGTGCCACGGTGGTGCTGATTGATGCAGGTGCGGTTATCTTGTGGTCCATAATTTTTTTCTTTTATAGATTTTCTAGATTGTCGAGTGCTTCTAGTTTTTGCCGGAGTTCTTGCAGAGGTCGCATCACGAAGTCACGCTCGTGCATGCGTGGGTGAGGAACGGTGAGTTCGGGAGTGTTGATGTGAAGGTCGCCGGCAAGGATGATGTCGATGTCGATGAGTCGGTCCACATAGTTGCCGTTGCTGTCGCGGTGTGACGCGCTGCCCAGCTGTCGCTCTATCGCCTGGCAATGGTGAAGCATGCCGAGCGGTTCAATGTCGCTCTCGAGCATCACTCCCACGTTGAGAAACGCGTTGCTGCTTTCAAACCCCCACGGCTCGCTCTCGACAATGCTTGACACAATGCAACGCGAGCCCAGTAATGAGAGCTCGTCAACGGCCCGCCGCAAGTTCATCTCGCGGTCGCCCAGGTTACTTCCTATGTTGAGATAATATAGCATTATTTAAGGACGCAACGCTTTAAGATGGGAGTTTTAATTGGTTGGCGCCCTTCAAGAAGCTCTTGAAGCTAACATCGTGAGCGTTCTTAAAGGGCGCCAGCCCGTTCTTATATGTGCGTCAGCACCCGTTCTTTACAGAGTGCGTGCTACTTCTACTTCCTCGAATGCCTCGATCATGTCGCCTACCACGAGGTCGTTGTAGCTCTGCAATGAGAGGCCGCAGTCGAAACCGGTGGCAACTTCCTTGGCATCGTCCTTGAAACGCTTGAGCGAGGCGAGATTGCCGGTGTAGCGCACGATGCCGTCGCGAATCACGCGCACCTTGCAAGTGCGTTTGATCTTACCCTCACGCACGATGGCACCTGCAATGGTACCCACCTTGCTGATGTGGTAAACCTGCAATACCTCGGCAGTACCGCACACTTCTTCCTTGACTTCGGCCGAGAGCATACCCTCCATCGCGCTCTTGATCTCCTCGATAGCATCATAGATGATAGAGTAGATGTGGATATCTACGCCCTCTTGAGCTGCGGCGCGTTTAGCATCGGCCGACGGGCGTACCTGGAAGCCCACGATGATGGCATCGCTGGCTGCTGCCAGGGTGACGTCGCTCTCGCTGATGGCACCCACTGCCTTGTGGATGACATTGACCTGTACCTCGGGGGTAGAGAGCTTGATGAGTGAGTCGCTGAGTGCCTCGATAGAACCGTCCACGTCGCCCTTGACGATGATGTTGAGTTCGTGGAACTCACCGAGTGCCATGCGGCGTCCGATGTCGCTCAAGCCAGGACGCTTCTGGGTGCGCTGTTGCTGCTCACGTTGCAGTTGCTCGCGCTTGTTAGCGATCTGACGTGCCTCTTGGTCGGTGTCCATGACGTTGAACTTGTCGCCGGCAGTGGGAGCGCCGTTGAGACCCAGGATGAGCACGGGGCAAGCGGGACCTGCCTCGGTGATGCGCTGGTTGCGCTCGTTGAACATTGCCTTAACCTTGCCATAGTGTGTGCCTGCGAGCACGGTGTCGCCCACACGCAGGGTGCCGTTATCGACGAGCACTGTGGCAACGTAGCCACGGCCCTTGTCGAGTGAAGACTCGATGACCGAACCGGTTGCCTTGCGGTTGGGGTTAGCCTTGAGTTCGAGCATGTCGGCCTCAAGGAGCACCTTCTCAAGGAGTTCAAACACGCCAATGCCTTTCTTGGCACTGATGTCCTGGCTCTGGTACTTGCCGCCCCATTCCTCCACGAGGTAGTTGCGCTGTGCCAGCTGTTCCTTGATATTCTCGGGGTTAGCACCAGGTTTGTCAATTTTGTTGATGGCGAAGATGATGGGCACGCCGGCTGCCGAAGCGTGGCTCAGGGCCTCGTCGGTCTGCGGCATGACGTTGTCGTCGGCAGCCACGATAACGATAACGATATCGGTGACCTTGGCACCGCGAGCACGCATTGCGGTGAACGCTGCGTGACCGGGGGTGTCGAGGAATGTGATGCGACGTCCGTTCTTGAGTTTCACGATGTAAGCACCGATGTGCTGGGTGATACCGCCGGCCTCGCCAGCAATCACATTAGCGTTGCGGATGTGGTCGAGCAGAGATGTCTTACCATGGTCAACGTGACCCATGACGGTGACAACAGGGGGACGCTCCTCGAGGTCCTCGGGATTGTCTATTTCTTCTTGGATAGCCTCAACCACCTCGGCGCTGGCATACTCGGTCTTGAAACCAAATTCGTCGGCCACGATGTTGATGGTCTCGGCGTCGAGACGCTGGTTGATAGAAACCATGATGCCCAGGCTCATGCAAGTGCCAATAACCTTGATTACTGGGATATCCATCATGGCAGCCAGGTCGTTGGCTGTCACAAACTCGGTGAGTTTGAGTACCTTGCGTTCGGCTGCTGCTTGTGCTGCAACCTCGTTCTCGGCCTCGCGCACAGCCTCGCGTTTCTCCTTGCGCCACTTCGCGCCTTTCTTGTTGGTGTTGTTTTTAGCGGTGAGACGTGCAAGCGTTTCCTTGATTTGCTTCTGTACGTCTTCCTCGCTCACCTCGGCCTTGAATGGGCGTTTAGCCTTCTTGTCCTTGCGTTTTCCACCCTGGTCGCCCTGGTTGCCTGCGGGCTGGTTGTTGCCGCCCTTCTTGCCTTGGTTCTGCTGGTTTTGCTGAATCATGGCTCCGCTGCGCTCGATGTCGATTTTCTCTTTGCCGATGCGCTTGCGTTTCTTGCGTGCAGCACCCTCGGCCTTCTCCTTGGCGATGCGCTCTTTGCGCTTCTCTTCCTTGGTCTTGGGCTTGGGACGAGTGGTTGTGTTGATGGCGTCGAGGTCAATCTTGCCCACGATGGTGAGCTTGGCTGCGGGAGTAGAGGGCTTGAGCGAGATGAATTCTTCCTCTTCCTTTTTCTCCTCCTTGGCGGGTTGCTCGGCGGGTTTCTCTACCTTGGGCTCGGGCTTTTTCGCGGCAGCCTTTTCGGGCTTGGGCTCTTCCTTCTTGGGTTGAGCGGGTGCCTTCTCGGCTTTTGCCTCGGGAGCGGCGGGCTTGGCGGGTTGAGGCTTTTCTTCTTTTTTCTCAACCTTGGGCTCGGGCTTCTTCTCGGGCTCGGCGGGTTTCGCTTCCTCCTTCTTGGGAGTTTCAACCTTCTTGGCCTCGGGAGCTTTCTCCTTCACGGGTTCGGGTTTAGGCTCTTCCTTCTTAGGCTCTTCGGCCTTGGGGGCGGGTTTGCCTATGGCGTCAAGGTCAACTTTGCCCAGGATTTTGGGCTTCTGTCCGGGTATTTCGGTGGGAATATCCTCAACTTTGCGTTCTTTGCTTTTTTCCTTGCCTTTCAATCGCTCTTTAGAAGCGTCGTCGGCCTTAAGGCGCTGTTCCATGTCGGGGCGGAATTCTTTGATGAGCATATCATAGACCGAGTCTTCGATGCGCGCGTTGACACCGGGGTCAACGGTGATGTTCTTCTTCTCGAGGAATCCACGTATGGTTTCGGCACCTACGTTTAAATCTTTTATTACTTTACTTATCTTTATTGGCATAATCTAATTTAAGTAATTGTTTTTGTTTTAATTAGCAGTAGTAATCCTGCGTGCGAGCAGCCATGGGCAGGCTCCGCGAGCAAAGTGAACGCGGTGAGGAATTATTCGTCTTCAAATTCAGATCGAATAACCTGGTAAACGAAGTCGACAGTGTCTTCTTCGAGGTCGGCTTTTTCGATGATTTCCTCGCGGGGAACGGCGAGAAGTTGCTTTGCGCGTGAGAAACCCACGTTCTTGATGGCGTCGATAACCCAAGCGTCGATTTCGTCCTTGAACTCGTCGAGGTAGATGTCATCCACATCGTTGTCGGTGTCGCGGAATACGTCGATCTCGTAACCTGTGAGCTGTGATGCGAGCTTGATGTTAAGGCCCTTGGCGCCGATGGCGAGAGAAATCTCCTCGGGGCGCACGAATACCTCGGCGTGCTTGGTCTCGGGGTCGAGACGTATGCTAGTGATTTTGGCGGGGCTGAGGGCGCGCTGCATGAGGAGCGACTCGTTGGTGGTGTAGGGTATGACGTCGATGTTCTCGTTGCGCAGCTCGCGCACGATGCCATGAATGCGTCCGCCCTTCACGCCCACGCAAGCGCCTACGGGGTCGATGCGGTCGTCGTAGCTCTCAACGGCAATCTTGGCGCGCACACCCGGGATGCGTGCAACGGCACGAATCACGATGAGTCCGTCGTGGATCTCGGGAACTTCGAGTTCGAAGAGACGGCGCAGGAAAGCCTCGCTTGTGCGTGACACGATCACCTTGGGGTTGTTGTTGGTGTTGTCCACGCGGTGGATCACGGCGCGCACTGTATCGCCCTTGCGGTAGATGTCTGAAGGAATCTGCTGGTCCTTGGGGAGCATGAGCTCGTTTTTCTCATCGTCCATGAGGAGCACCTCGCGTTTCCAGAGCTGGTAAACCTCGCCAGTGACGAGTTCGCCCTCAAGGTCCTTGAATTTATTGTAGATGGCGTCCTTCTGCAGGTCGAGAATCTTGCTGGCAAGGGTCTGACGCAGGTTGAGGATGGCGCGGCGGCCAAACTTCTCAAAGTTGATTTTGCGAGTGTGCTCTTCGCCCACCTCGCAGTCGGGATCGTCGTCGGCCTGGGCCTCGCTGAGCGCAATCTGCTTGTTGGGGTTTTCTACCTCACCGTCGGGCACGACTTCGAGGTTCTGATAGATCTCGCAGTCACCCTTGTCGGGGTTAACGATAACGTCGAAGTTGTCGTCGTTGCCAAACATCTTGGCCAGCACGCTGCGGAAAGATTCTTCCATCACGCTGATGAGAGTAGTCTTGTCGATATTCTTCTCGGAGTTGAAGAATGAGAACTGCTCTTGCATGTTGACCGTTTCTTCTTTTTTCTTTGCCATAATTGAATGATTAGAACTTAATTATGATTTTTGTATATTTGATTTCGCTGTAATTGAATCGGGTGCTCACCATGACCAGCTCGGGGCGTTTTTTGCCTTCGGGCTTTACCTTGGTGGGCACGTCGATGTTGAATCCCTCGTCGTCGCAAGCGGTGAGTTCGCCCTTGAGCTTGCGTCCGTCGGCGGTGAGCACTTCCACTTCCTGCCCTATGTTTTTCTCATACTGGCGCACAACCAGCAGAGGGGAGGTAATGCCGTAAGAACCCACGGTGAGTTCATAGTCTTCCACGTCGCGGTCAAAGGCGTCGAGCACTGCGTTGTTGACCATGACGCAGTCGTCGATGTTGATGTCGGTCATGCTGTCGAGCTGCACGTCGATGATGTTGTCGCGGCTCACGGTGAGCTGCACGAGGAACATGTCGGTGCCGTCGAGCGTGTCGTTGATGACCTGTGTAAGTGCTGCTTTGTCTATCATGCGTTTATAAATATAATAAAAACGAGGAAGCACCTGCCCCCTCTCACGATTGCAATGCAAAATTACTCATTTTGTGCCATTTGTGCAACACTGCGCCCTTCAAACAATTAATGTATGCGCCCATAACTAAAATATTTATGTTTTTTTAACAATTCTCTGGTTGCGAAGTAACTATTCAGCAATACGATTTTACATATAACAGCTATTATCCTTCATGCAATTCGATGTTCTTCTGCCCGAAATCGGGCAAGTGCAATAAAGTCTTG
>JAGHSP010000113.1 GCA_018065815.1 Candidatus Sodaliphilus limicaballi
ATATAAGCCTATGTGACTTATGCGGCCTATGCCACAATATATAAAAAGCAACAACTACCAGAAACGGCAGTTGTTGCTTTTTTTAACACTAAATCCGAACAATTTTCCACTATTTATTAGTAAATTTGCAACATAGTGCAGTTATTGCTCTGTAATAAGTTTAGGGACTTAGATAAACTCACTCACGAAACAAAACATAGAAAACAAATTTAGAATAAACAGATGAAGAAGGTTATTTTGACTGCGATTTTAGCCATCGCAACAATGATGTGCGTGAATGCACGCGAAGCCGACTATGACGGAAAATGGGTCATGAGTGACGACGGCAAGTATTACACAGCCGCCAACTTCAGCGACGCCAACCTCGTGGCAGCTCTCCAGGACTATTTCCAGAACACTTACTACGAGAAGTACCCCGAGTGCACCGGCGACAACGTGATCCCCCTCGAAGCCGCCCAGCCCATCTACGAGACAGAGCAGTATCCCAACGCCGACACCGACCCCCGCTTTGTGAGAATCTGTCTCCAGAACAAGGGCATCAGCGACCTGCACGGACTGGGTATCCTCAAGTACTCCCTGTCAACGCTCGACATCACCGGCAACAACGTCTCAACCATTGACATGAGCGGTAACCCGAGTATCACCGAGGTTGTTGCCAACAATAATCCTGTGAGCACCGTCGATGTGCTAGGCTGCAGCGCTCTCCAGAAATTTTATCTGGAAAATGCCGCTACCAGCCCCAGCCCGCTCTCAAGCTTAAACTTGACTAGTACTGCTGTCACCGACCTCAAGATTAGTTACAGCAATCTGTCAAGTGTAATTTGCGCGTCCACGTTGAAACTCTGCTACATCCGCTATGCTGCCAACCTCAAGGGCATCGATGTAACAGACTGCCCCGACTTGAACACCCTCTCACTTACTGGTTGCGACATCACTGGTACAGTCAATGTGTCACAAAACCCAAAACTCGAGACGCTGTGGTGCAACGAAAATAAAAATATAACAAGTCTGGACATCACCAACAATATCTTGTTGAGAGAATTACATGCCGACAAATGCGCAATCACAGGCAATGTGGATGTGTCAAATAACAGCAACCTTTATAAAGTCTATCTTAA
>JAGHSP010000346.1 GCA_018065815.1 Candidatus Sodaliphilus limicaballi
CTGCATGCACAACAGGAGCCAAAGCCATAGCAGCAAGGACAACAATGAAAATCTTCATTAATCTCTTCATAAATCAAAATAAATATAGAAATATATTATGCACAATTTATCAATATACAAAGATACAACTTTTTCTCAAACCCACCACAACAAAACCCCAACAAAACAAGCAGTATTCACAAAATCCTAAGTTCACAAAACCTCCCCTACCACTCATCGCCAGCGAGAAACCTCCAGCGAGCCACCGTGGCAAGCGGTTTTGCCGCTTGCATCACCCACAAAAAAACGCCCCAAATACAGGGCGCTTTTCAGTCCTTGCCATCCACAGGCAATTTGCTCATAAATGACAAAAATCTATTTATTGTTCTCCTTGAAAATCATATCCAGGCCCGAAGCAATGGTCAGAATCGTCTGACGCAGAACCTCATCGTTAAGGTCGGGCGAAACAAAGACATTGTACTTGTCGGCAGTGGTGAACATCTCACGCACCAATGACCCCATCTTCTTGTTTATGGCGCCTATGTTGTTGCCCATAGCATCATAGATTACAAAATCCCAAGCCAGAAAATCTCCTTTTATCTCACCTAGCTTGTTGCCGTTGACACCCATGATTTCAAAACGAGGCGTGAGGCCAAATTTCTGCTTCACAGTTGAGATGTGTACTCCACGGGCATCGTGCATCTTAAGCGTTGACATGAACAGCGTAACACCCTTAGAGAGAGTTGCTATCACATTGCCGCGAGCATCCGACAGTTCAAGCCTGAAAGGCATTACATCTTTAGATGCCAGCATCGACAAAGCCATACTGGCTATCGAACGTTTTTCTTTGCACACACCTATCTGGACACCCTGCGAGTCATAGATTTTATATTCGTTGCGCATGATTGTCACCTTCTCGTCAACGAACAATGAGTTATTTAAGAAGAAACTATCCATTTATTTTCAATTTTTTGAATCGTAAATATTCACATTAGATCTAATACAAAACTCCCACAGCAACACATAGCACAAGCTACGCAGCAGTGTGGGAGTATTGTATTTTTAGCAATCTTTAATTACTTGCTGATTAGGCCTGTGCCAGTCATGTCGGCGGGCTGTTCAAGACCCATGATCTGGAGGATTGAGGGAGCCACGTCGGCGAGGCGGCCATCGGCAACCTTAGCGTCCTTGTTGGCAGTGACATAAACAAAGGGAACGGGGTTCAGCGAGTGAGCCGTGTTCACGCTGCCGTCCTCGTTGATAGCGTTGTCGGCATTACCATGGTCAGCGATGATAATTACCTCATAGTCGGAAGCCTTGGCAGCCTCAACGGTCTCCTTGACGCACTCGTCGATGGTAACGACTGCCTTCTCGATTGCCTCATAGATGCCAGTGTGGCCCACCATGTCACCGTTAGCGTAGTTCACAACGATGAAGTCATACTTGTTCTCACCGATGGCAGCAACCAGCTTGTCCTTAACCTCGTAGGCGCTCATCTCGGGCTGCAGGTCGTATGTAGCAACCTTGGGAGAGTTAACCAGGATGCGGTCCTCACCCTCGAAGGGAGTCTCGCGACCGCCGTTCAGGAAGAATGTCACGTGTGCATACTTCTCAGTCTCAGCGATGTGGAGCTGCTTGAGGCCCTTGCTTGCCACGTACTCGGCCAGCGTGTTGCCCACGTTCTCCTTGGGGAAGAGGATGTGAACGCCGGTGAACGATGCATCGTAGGGAGTCATGCAGTAGTACTGCAGGTCCTTGATAGTGTTCATGCCAGCCTCGGGCATATCCTGCTGTGTGAGAACAACGGTGAGCTCCTTAGCGCGGTCGTTGCGGTAGTTGAAGAAGATAACCACGTCACCCTCCTTGATTGTACCGTCAACTGTAGTGTTCACGATGGGCTTGATGAACTCATCGGTAACGCCCTCGGTGTATGATTCCTCGATAGCTTGGGTCATGTTGTCGCTCTGCTTGCCCTCGCCGCTGATGAGCTGGTCATAAGCAACCTTAACACGCTCCCAGCGTTTGTCGCGGTCCATTGCATAGTATCGGCCGATTACGCTTGCCACTACACCTGCACTCTGGGCGCAATGTGCCTCAACGTCGGCAACAAAGCCCTTGCCGCTCTTGGGGTCGGTGTCGCGGCCGTCCATGAAGCAGTGGATGAATACTTTTTCGGGCTCGTAAGCCTTAGCGAGGTCGCACAGCACGAACAAGTGGTCGGGCGAACTATGAACGCCACCGGTAGAAGTAAGGCC
>JAGHSP010000283.1 GCA_018065815.1 Candidatus Sodaliphilus limicaballi
TTATTAAATCAGTGTTATCAGTGAGATCCGCGTCCATATGATATAAAAAATCACAAGCCCCCGATGGTTGACCATGGGGGCTTGCGTTAGAGGGGGGGATGTTGTCTCGTTATAGAGACTGCGTTGTCTTTACTTTACCACCTTAACGGTTGAAGTAGTGCCGTCGGTGTAAGTTGTAACCACGAGGTTCACGCCCTGGAAGGGAGTTGCTGACTCAACACCTGCTACGTTGACGTAACGCACGTTGCTGATTGTCTTAGCGTTAAGTTCGGTAACGCCAGTTGCTACATCGGCAGCGTCGAGGGGATAGATCACGTAGTTCTGGAAAGAGTTTTCGTCGCTGGGAGCAATGAGTGCGGGAGCACCGCTGGGAGTTTCCCAAGCAGCCTTGAGCTGAACAGCAGCCTTGCTGATAGTGTAAGGCTTGCCGTTTTCCATAACGTTGCCGCTTACCCAACCGTTGTTGATAGTGAGGCTCTGGCCACGTACACCGCTGTTACCACTATAAGCGCGGAGTGTCTCCTGGTTGTCGTCGTTGAAGAAGTAACCTGTTACAGAGATAACCTGGTTGCTTGCCAGGGTGAAGCTGTGTGACATGTCGATTTTCTCGATACCAGCAGTGATTGCAGTGCTTGCAAGTTCGTTGCCGAAAGTCTTGTCAACAGCTACGCTGGGGTTAACGTTGTCGTAGCGGCTACCACCCAGCTGGCCACCTTCGTAGGTCTGGCCTACCTCAAACTTAGCATTGTCCTCGTCGTTGAGAGCGAGTTTGAGCCAGTTGTCATTGCCGTCGGTAACGAAAACGAGATTGCGTCCGTCAACTTTTTCGGGAGCCTTTGCCACCACCTTAACGGGATCAGCGACGAAGCGAGTGAGAGCATCCTTGGTGTTGAGGAATTCAGCCACTGTAACAGCCTCATAGGCGTCGCTCACCATGTCACGGCAGCGATGTCCGTGTTCGGTGTCGCCAATGTCAGAAAGCTTAACTGTACCGAAGTAGATGGTTGCGGGTTCGCTTGTAGTGCCGAAGGTTTCGTCGGTTGTCACATAGAGAGTGAAAAGCGGACCTGATGTGCCGTCAACATAGAGACCCTTGCTGTTGTAGAACAGGTGGCGATAAGCGCCATCAGACTGCCATGCACCCGAGCCAATATAAGAGTAGTTTCTTGAAGTAGCATTGAGTCCAAGAACGCCAGGAACACGCTCTGTGGGATCGAGCCATACACCGTCTTCGTCCTCATAAATCTTCAGTCCGCCAGTGGTATAAATGTCGAACTGCGCTGCGGTGAATTGATAATTGGGGTTGTTCAGGTAGATCTCTATTTCTTTGACTTCGCCTTTCTGGATTGCAAAGTCTTTTACAAAGAATTCAGCCCATCCTTCACCTTCGCGGTTGGGGTTCTTCTCATTGGGGTCAACGGGACGTTGAGCCATTGCGCTAACAGCGGTGCCAGCGAGCAACGCAGTTGCTAATGTTGCTTGTAAAAATCTCTTCGTAATGTTGTATATTTTAAATTTATTAAATTTCAGTAT
>JAGHSP010000352.1 GCA_018065815.1 Candidatus Sodaliphilus limicaballi
GTGTACCAGATGTTTTTACGTGACGTCCCTCAAGGCGGGGAAAAGAGATGTAATTTTGCACCAGAAACAAAAACAACGCCGCCCGGTTGCATTACCCAAAACGGCACATTTATAAAATAAACATTCACCAGTCTCGCATGAGACACAAATTTAGAAGTTATGAAAGCATTATCAGTTTTAGCATTGGGTTTGATCAGCATTTTGGCAACAGCACAAGATCGTCCATTCCATTATAACATATCAGAGACTCCCCAGAGGACACAGGGCGTGAACAAGGCAGCCGCTCTTGTGGGCGAGGTTCCTGGCAGCAACCCTTGGGTTACCGATGGCGGTACACGCCGCACAGCAGTGATGAGCGAGGGCGAACTCGTTGACAAGACCTTGCAGGTTGAAATCGACAACACCGGCGACATTCACGAGAACAACACCATAGGCCGTGCGATGATCAAGGCTATCGTTGAGAAGGACGGCATGCTGATGCAGCACATCGTGGTTCCCGTAGAATTTGACGTGACAAGCGACGAGGAGTATGTTGACCACTATGAGGTGGTTGCTTTCCAGCACAACATGCAGCGCACTTATCCCATCACCGATGCAGAGGACAACGCCTACGGCGAGGGCATCCCCTACCTCTATGAGGCTATCAACAACCCTGGCAACCACGTTTACCGCGTAGAGCGCAACAAGGACAACAACCCTGGTGAGACTGGCATTGCTAACCACTACGAGGCATTCAAGCTGGTGAACACTAACCCGATGATCTACACCGCTGGTTTGTGCTACGATGAGAATGCAGGCGTTAACGGCACACTCACACTCACAATCTTTGTAAAGGCAGTTTACCTTCCCGAGACTGGTTTGACTCCCACCTACCATAGCCTCCAGAACGTGAGCCACCACTACCAGAAGATCGTGACCGCAGTTGACGACATCGACGTAGAGGATACAGCAACCCCCGTATATTACGACCTTAACGGCCGCATGGTTGACGCCGAGATGGGACTTGCCCCTGGCATCTATGTAAAGCGCACCGGCATGAAGAGCCAGAAGATTCTCGTGCGCTAATCGAGAAAGTAAATAACAACAATCCAAATATACAACAAGTGTAAAATCCAATCATAAATACAGTAAAAATCTAAATAGGTGAATTCCGGAGGGGGTGGCCATGTTGAGAAACAAGGCCACCCTCCGTTTTTTTGCGCACTCCCGGGCTTCTCTTCTCTTACACAGCAAAAAACAAAAAAAACGACATCATTAGGGATATAACTGCTAACATTTTTGTAAAACAAGAGGATGTTGATGAAGAATTAATTTTTTGTTAATTTTTAGTTGATTTCAAGCAAAGCGCCTTTTCTTTGAGGTTATCTGCATCTATTTTTATGTGGTGGCGCTGCGCTTGAAATATACTGAAAATAAGCTGAAAATATAAAATCTGTTTTTCAGCGAAGTTCCCATTGCCATAAGGCAAACAAAAATGAGTTATAACAAATAGACGTCGGCTATCGCCTCCGTCATGGAATGATACTTTTGTTGTCAGGAATT
>JAGHSP010000065.1 GCA_018065815.1 Candidatus Sodaliphilus limicaballi
CGCTGGTTGTAGAGCGCAGCTGCATCTGACGGGCTATCGGGGTCAACGTTGGTGTCAAGCCAGTCGTTGCATGATGTAAGGGCTAACGAAGCGAGACCTACACCGCACAATATCATTGATTTGAAAAATTTCATATTTGTATATTTTTTTATTTGTGGTTTGAATTAAATAAATCTCACTATTGTGATGGTTTATTAGAATGTCAAGTTAACACCAAATGCGAAGCTTGAAGTAGCGGGGATACCACAGTAGTCGAAACCAACTGAAGAAGAACCACCACGACCAGCACCAGAAGCAGCAACCTCGGGATCACCATCATAGTTAGTGAACAGGAGCAGGTTGGTTGCGCTAGCTGTTACAGAAGCACGCTTGAGGACCTTAGTCTTAGCAAGGAGTTCCTTGGGCAGTTCGTAGCTCAAAGAAATAGAGCGCAGACGCAGGCTGTTAACCTTAGTAATCCAGTTGCGAGTCTCATAGTTGTAAGCACCCTGATAGTAATTCTGAACAATGTTGTAACCACTGATCTGCTTGCCATTGAACTCGTAAGTCTTGTCGTAGCTGGGCTCCCAAGTGAAAGTCTTGTCTTCATAGATGGGCTTCTTGTCAGCATCTGTGCCAGTTTGAACAACACCGCTGATCACGAGAGGCTCGTTACGGAAGTCGCCAGAGAACTTGCTAACACCGCTCATTGTCATCGCATACTTGGTTCCGTTGAATACATCGCCACCTACGCGGAACTCCCACAGCATGTTGAATGTGAAGTTCTTGTAAGTAAGAGTGTTGTTCCAACCACCGCTGAACTTAGCCTCACGGTTACCAACCTGGATTGTAGTGTTGTCGGTAGTGGGGAAGCCGTTCTTGTCAAGGATGAGCTTGCCGTCTTCAGTGCGAGCCCACTTTGTACCAGAGATAGCCATGAAGTTACCGCCAGAGATAGAGCAAGCCTTAGCACCAGCATACTGAACGTCGGTTACATACATGAACTCCATACCCTCGGGCAGACCGTCCATTGTACCACGGTTACCAGCTACGTTGATACCAGTCTCCCATGTGAAGTCCTTGGTCTGGATGGGAGTACCGCTGAGTGAGAACTCAAGACCCTTGTTGTAAACGTTACCTGCGTTGATTGAGCAGAAGATGTAACCAGTTGACTGAGGACCACGGGGGCTCAAGATCTGGTTGTAAGAGTCGTTGGTGTAGTAAGCAGCGTCAAACTTGATGCGGTTCTGGAGGAAGCGCAATTCGAGACCAATCTCAGTAGATTTAGTCATCTCAGGCTTGATGTAGGGGTTACCACGAGTCCAGCTGTTACCTACTGACACGTTGCCGCCGAGGTAAGAGTGAACATCCCACAGATAAGTGTTGGTCTCGTAGGGGCTTGTGTCCTTACCTACCTTAGCCCAAGATGCGCGAATCTTACCAAATGACAGCCATTCGGGCTTAGCCTCACCCATGAGCTCGGTGAATGCGATAGCACCACTCACGCTGGGATAGAAGTAAGAACGGTTCTCGATGGGAAGTGTTGAAGACCAGTCGTTACGGCCTGTAACTGTCAAGAAGATAGCGTTGCGCCAGTCAACACGGAATTCACCGAATGCAGCAACGAGGCGCTTGCGTGAACTGCTGTGTGCAAAGTTCTTGTTATCCTTTGATGTGTTGTCATAAGAGAAGAACTCGGGAACAGCAAAGTTGAATGCCATCTTATAGTCACGAGTAGTGCTGGTGTAGTCGGTAGAAGTACCGAGCATCAAGTTAACGTTGAAGTCACCAAACTGCTTGTTGAAGTTGGTCATCAAGTTAGTGGTGAGGTAACGATACTTCATAACGTTGTCACTCATCATACCATTCTGCCAAGCACGCTTGATAACGCCGTTAGGAGCGATGCGGTTGTGGTTCTCCTGTGTATAGCTATCAACACCCATGCGGTAGTTAACCCACCACCAGTCGGTGATATCAGCCTTAACATTGAAGTTGCCAGTGAAGCGCTCGGTCTGGTCGGTCATGCTGTTCTTGTTGATAATCCAGTAGGGGTTATCACGCTCTTCCCAAGGTTGCAGACGGTCGCCAAACATGCGATAACGTGAGCCATCCTCGTTGAGCCAGTGAGTCATGTCGTCGGTGGGTGACCAGTTATCTACTGCGTAGAGAGCACCGGTACCTTCTGAACCATAGAGACCACCGCTGGTGAGGGTGCGTGATGTACGTGAGTCACTGTAAGCAGCATTAGCGCCGAAAGTGAATATCTTATACTTCTGCTCACCGTTGAAACGGAATGTAGTCTTCTTGTAGCCTGTGTTGGGAACAACACCTGTCTGATCAAAGAATGAACCAGAGAGGAAGAAGTTGCTGTTCTCGGTACCACCCGATACGCTCAGGTTGGTATCCCAAATACCGCCATTCTGATAGAAGTTGCCGATATTGTCATACACGGGCTGGTTAGTGATGCGATCACCCCAAGAGTTGTAAGAGTAATCGTTGAAGACAGTTCTTTGGAACTTGCCGTCGCCGTCATAGATATCCTCCATGAAACCGCGGCGGAATTCCTTCTGAGTCTTGGGAAGGGTCTTGCACCAAGAGGTGATGTACTTAGCATTGAGGTTAACCTCAACTGAACCCGATTTACCCTTCTTGGTAGTGATGATAACAACACCATTGGCAGCGCGTGAACCGTAAAGAGCGGCAGCAGCAGGACCCTTGAGCACTGACATGTTCTCGATGTCCTCGGGGTTGATATCCATTACACGGTTAGATGATGTGGTTGAAGTAGTACCAGAACCATCAAAACCTGTATTACCAATAATTGAAGAAGAGTTGTCATAGATGATACCATCTACAACGAAGAGAGGCTGGTTGTCCTTGCCCTCGCTGGCAGTAGTACCACCACGCAAGATGATCTGAGCACCAGCACCCGCAGCACCCGAAGACTGAGTTACGTTAACACCGGCAATCTTACCCGAGAGTGAGTTGATGGCGTTAGCGGTCTTGTTCTTCATGAGCTCTTCGGCCTTGAGGTCATCAACGGCGTAACCAAGAGACTTGCGGTCTTTCTTGATACCGAGCGCAGTTACCACAACGTCGTCGAGAACGTTGGATCCGTCACTCAGGGTCACGTCCATAGTAGCACCAGTGACCTTAACCTCCATGGGCTTAGAGCCGATGTAAGAAATCACGAGAGTGCTTCCTGCGGGAGCGTTGATACTGTAACGACCGTCAACATCAGTAGCAGTACCACGGCTGGTACCCTTTACCATAACGGTAGCACCGATGAGAGGCTCACCATTGGCGTCTTTTACGACACCTGACACTTTGTTATTCTGCGCAACAGCGGTAAAGCCCACATTGCTCTGGCTTGACACCAGACCAGCGGGAGCACCACATGCAATAGCTAGCGCAGCTAACAGTACACATTGTTTTTTCATACGCACAATTTTGTGAGTTAGTTTATAAAAATTGGTAGTTAGTCTCTATAATAGTCAGTTGTTTAATAAGCTCAACACGCGCCAAGACATAGTCCGGCACATAATTGAATATGCAAATTTGGTTAAAATTTTTTAGTTGTGCAAGTATTTTTTACATTTTTTTCGGTTTTATGTTTTAAAACACATATTTAAAATTTCACGCACGCACACATTTTTATATATATATCACCCGCATCCGGCTGCACTAACACGCCGGTTCCACCCCGTTGCCCATGTAACATTTATTTACAATAACCATTTTAAAAATTTATGGCAAGAATCTCACTACACCTGTCGAAACGCAGCGACAAGACGACCAACATGCGGGAGATAATGATGCGCTTTTACCACGGCAAGATCAACCAGCGATGCGGCACGCACATTTGGGTCCCAGCCACGCTGTGGAACGAGAAACAACAAGAGCTGACTCTGCCCAAGTGGCGCAACATGACTCCTGAACGCAAGAAAATCAAGCGCGAATTAGCCCATCAGGCATCATCGCTCCACAGCATCAAGTCACGGGTGCTGAAAGCCTTCTACAAGACACCCCAAGAGGACATTGGGCCCGGATGGCTGCGGCAAGTGCTGCTTGGCAACAAACCTGCCGAGGGCAAGAGCGACTCGGTCGTTGCAGTCATGGACACCTACATTGAGCAGGCGGGGTTCTCGCAGTCACGCATCATGCACTTCAAGTCGCTGCGACGCGCCCTCATGCGCTACGAGGCACACGCTTGCAGGCGGCTCACACTTGCCAAATTCAGCGCTGGCGACATTGACAGCATAGAAGATTTCCTGCGCAGCGAGCACATCCTTGCCAAAGACCCGAAATACCGCAAAACAGTCGAAACTGTGCCTGGCAGCCGAATGCCCAAAGAACGTGGCAACAATGCCGTGACATGCCTCATGCGCATGCTCCGTTCGTTTTTCTTGTGGGCAATAAAACACGGCCACACCGTGGGCAACCCGTTCAAGACACGCCCCATCGAGAACAGCGTGTACGGAACACCGTTTTTCCTCACTGTCGAAGAGCGCAACAGCTTGTACTCACACGACTTCTCGCCCACCCCAAAACTGGCAGCCCAGCGCGATATTTTCGTTTTCCAGTGCATGGTGGGCATGCGTGTGGGCGACCTGTATCGCCTCACGAGCGACAACATCGTGGACGGCACGCTGGAATACATTCCCGCCAAGACGGCAGGCCAACGCCCCACCACGCTGAGGGTTCCGCTCAATGCCGTCGCACTCGAGATACTGCACCGTCATTCCCGCCCAGCCCCGATGCCTTTGTTTCCGTTCTCGTCGCGACACAAATATAACTGCGACATCAAGGCCGTCATCCGCCAGGCAGGCATCACCCGCATGGTCTCGGTGATAAACCCCACGACAGGCGCCACCGAGCTGCACCCCATTTGCGACGTAGCCAGCAGCCACATGGCAAGACGGTGTTTCATAGGGAACCTGTACAAGAAAGTAAAAGACCCCAACCTGATAGGGAAACTGACAGGGCACACCGAAGGTTCGAGGGCATTCAGCCGCTACCGCGACATTGACGAGGACACTTGCCGCGAACTGGTGGAGATGCTTGAATGAAACTCGCCATTTTCCCGCCACGGCAGCAAAAACAAGTCGATATGTTTTTCCTCTCGGGGAACTCGGGGAACTCGGGGAATTTTTCTCTCGCAGATTACGCTGATTGCGCAGATTTTATTTAGTCTCCAGAAATTAGAATAAATTCTTAATTTTAGTTTCGCATGTTAAAACCATTTGGGTTTCACCAATTTGCTCCGATTAGCGTCCTGCCGGACGCGGTGCTTGTTGCGTTTCTTCCCCCACCGCCACTACGTTCGGCGGTGGGGGTTATCCAGGTATTGTCCTGCCGGACAAATAATTAGCGACAATTACATTAACCCACGAAAGTTGAGTTCTTAATTTCCTTTTGTTCTTTTGTTCTTCTGTCAAAAATCAAATCATGCGTATGGCGCTGCGCTCCCGCAGGGAGCAGTAAGTTTTTTCATGGGGTTAGTGCTCTGCGAGGGAGCAGTAAGGCAATTGGCAAGGAACTTTTCTTTTTGTCAATCTTTTTTGCTTTGTTCACATTTTTTCAGAAAAAATTTTGTCAGTTGGTGGAATATTTGTATTTTTGCAACCCGTAAAAGTGGGAAAGTATGTTTTTTTATAAGGAAACACGCTTTATAAGACAAAGTTAACCTCTGGAATATAAGTGAGTTAGAACAAAAAAAACAAAACAAATAACTTAAACTAATTATTGTATAACCAATCAAAAAAGTGCGTATGAAAAAACAGATTGCCCTTGTGGGCGCTCTAATGCTTGCATGCGGTGGCGCTAATTTAGCTTATGCAGCTCCCGCTCCCCAGGCAGTTTCGGCTTCTGCCGGAATCGTGAAAGGTACTGTTGTTGATGAAAACGGCGAGCCCATTATCGGCGCTAGCGTCCAGGTAGTGGGAACTATCCAGGGTGCTGCAACCGACATGGACGGTAACTTCAGCGTGAAGGCTGCCGGCAACGCTAAGCTCCAGGTGAGCTTCATCGGCTACAAGACAGTGACAGTTAATGCTTCAAGCGCTGGCCGCGTGGTCCTCGAGGAGGATAAGGCTCAGCTCGACGAGCTCGTGGTTGTAGGTTATGGCCAGCAGCGCAAGGCTAACCTTACAGGTGCCGTTAGCAACGTGGATGTTAGCAAGTCTCTTGAGTCTAAGAGCGAGAGCGACGTGGCTAAGGCTCTGCAGGGTGCTGTCCCCGGCCTCACCATCTTGAACGACAACGGTAGCATCAACGCTGAAGCTAGCGTTGTGATCCGTGGTATCGGTACCCTCTCTAACAACGGTACTTCTAAGCCCCTCTACATCGTGGACGGTGTGCCCGTTGAGAATCTTTCTTACCTCAACAGCGACGATATCGAGAGCATCTCAGTACTCAAGGATGCAGCTTCTAGCTCTATCTACGGTACCCGCGCTGCGTTCGGTGTTATCATGGTAACTACTAAGAGCGGTAAGGGAACTGACAAGATCAAGATCTCTTACAAGGACAACTTCGCTTGGAGCCAGGCTACAACCACTCCTTCTTACCCCAACGTCCCCACTCAGGTACAGGCCCTCATCGACGCCAACTACCGCAAGGGTAACGCTGCCGAGCTCTTCGGTATGTACATGGACAGCGAGCAGTTCCAGAAGGGTATGAACAACTGGATCGCTAAGCACGGCGACACCAAGGCTGGCTACCGCGAGATGGTATTCGGCGACGACTACGATGAGTATGGCTACTATGCTAACTGGGACGTTCCCGGCATCATCTTCAACAACGCTGCTCCCTCGCAGAACCACAACCTGTCTATCACAGGTACAAGTGGCAAGACCAACTTCTTCATCAGCGGCAACTACAACCAGAAGCAAAACCTGATGAACTTCAACCCCGACAAGATCAAGCGCTACAATGCGACTGCCAACATCACCACTCAGGCAACCGACTGGCTGCAGGTGGGTGTTCGCACAAGCTACAGCAACAAGGACTTTGAGTATCCCTACGTTCAGGGTCAGGGTTCTTACCAGTATGTATGGCGCTGGGGTTCATTCTTTGGCCCTTACGGCTACATCACAGGCGAAGATGGCAAGCAGTATGACGGCCGCCAGATGATCGGTTTCCGCAAGACTGCCGGCGATGCTTACCAGAAGACCGACAACATGCGCCTCGGTGCGTTTGCTAAGGTTGACTTCAAGCACGGCCTCACTTTCAATGCTGACTACACATTCATGCGTCGTCACATGAAGTACAAGGGCATCGGTCTTCCCAGCACTATCCTCAACACTTGGGGTGTTAATCCCAGCCTTGCTACTCTCAACACCACTACTTTCATCGAGACTAGCAACGAGGACCAGACTAACCACGTGTTCAACGGCTACTTCAACTTCAACAAGAGCTTCAACGACGCTCACAACCTGAACGTCCTCGCTGGTGCTAACGTTGAGAAGGAAGACTTCGAGTACCTGTACTACGAGCGCTGGAACATGCTCGACACTAACCTGCCCGAGCTCGCTCTGACCGACACTGAGTACACTTACTCACACACTCACACTCACAAGGGTTCAGCTGGTTTCTTCGGCCGCATCAACTACGACTACAAGGGCCGCTACCTGCTCGAGCTCAACGGCCGCTACGACGGTTCAAGCCAGTTCCCCAAGAACTCACAGTGGGCATTCTTCCCCTCTGCATCTCTGGGTTGGCGCTTCAGCGAAGAGGCATTCTTCGAGCCCGCTAAGAAGTACATCAGCAACGGTAAGTTCCGCGCATCTTATGGTTCAATCGGTAACCAGGTTGTAGGTGACTACATGTTCCTCGAGACTATGAGCAAGGTTAACGCAGGTGTTAACTGGCTCGGCACAGGCTCTGCTAAGTATGACTACTTCGGCATGCCCAAGATGGTTCCCGCAACCCTTACATGGGAGACTATCAACACTACAAACATCGGTCTTGACCTCGGTTTCCTCCGCGGCGAGCTCAATGTAACATTCGACTGGTTCCAGCGTGACACTAAGGACATGCTTGCTCCTGGCAAGGAACTTCCCTCAGTGCTCGGTACTGGCGCTGCTTATGGCAACGAGGGTTCACTCCGTTCACGCGGCTGGGAACTCACTGTTGACTACCGTCACCGCTTCGGCGACGTAAACTTCTATGCTACTGCCAACATCAGCGACTACAAGACTAAGGTGACTCAGTGGGATAGCAACAACCTCATCAACACTTACTACACTGGTAAGGAATACGGTGAGATCTGGGGCTTCGAAACTGACCGCTACTTCGACTTCAATGACTTCAACGGCAAGAACGAAGCTGGCAAGTGGATTTACAAGAAAGGCGTAGCCGACCAGTCACTCCTCCAGAAGGGTGCCTTCGTTTACGGCCCTGGTGACATCAAGTTCGTAGACCAGGACGGCAACGGCAAGATCGACTGGGGCGAGGGTACTCCCGAGAACCACGGTGACCTCAAGAAGATCGGTAACTCCACTCCCCGCTACCAGTACTCACTCCGCGTGGGTGGCGACTGGAAGGGTATCGACCTCGACCTGTTCTTCCAGGGCGTGGGCAAGCGCGACATGTGGACTCAGTCAGCATTCGTTATGCCTATGATGCGCGGTGAAGACGCTATCTATGCTAACCAGACAAGCTATGTCACAGAGGCTGAATTTGCTGCTGGCATTATCGACCAGAGCAAGGACTTCCCCCGCATGTGGGGTGGCGGCGCCGGACAGGGCTCTGCTTCAAGTTCTATCCTGAGCCTCGGTAGCTACAACTTCTATCCTCAGACTAAGTACCTCGTTAACATGGCTTACCTCCGTCTGAAGAACATCACTGTAGGTTACACTCTGCCCAAGGCTCTTACTAAGAAGATCACTCTCGACAAGGTTCGCGTTTACGCTTCAATCAACAACGCATTCGACCTGATCAACCACAACAAGGGCACAGGTATCGATCCCGAGATCAACACTGGTGTTGGTTCATTTGGTAACGGTGTTTGGGGACGTACAGATCCTATCATGCGTTCTTACTCATTCGGTATCCAGATCGACCTCTAATCAAGCATGACACTTTTAAGTCAATTTAATGCATTGAATTAATAACATTCTAAC
>JAGHSP010000398.1 GCA_018065815.1 Candidatus Sodaliphilus limicaballi
ACACATTTCTATATATAACGTGAAATGTGCAATAAAATTATATATACCTGAAAAAATAATTAATTTTTAACTGGGACGGTAGTTGGGAGCTTCGCTAGTTATAGTCACGTCATGCGGGTGGCTCTCGGCAACACCTGCATTAGTAATGCGGACAAATTGAGCGTGGTGAAGTTCATTAATAGTAGCGGCACCGCAATAACCCATACCAGAGCGAAGTCCACCAAGCATCTGATAAATCACCTCATACAGAGATCCTTTATAAGGAACACGTGCAGCAATTCCTTCGGGCACAAGCTTCTTGGCGTCGGTAACGCTACCCTGGAAATAACGATCCTTTGAACCTTTCTCCATAGCTTCGAGAGATCCCATGCCACGATAAGTCTTGAATTTCCTACCATTGAAAATGATAGTTTCGCCCGGAGACTCCTCAACACCTGCAAACATACCGCCAAGCATAACAGAACTTGCACCTGCAGCAAGTGCTTTCACAATATCGCCAGAATAACGTATGCCACCATCAGCAATCAATGGGACATCAGTTCCTTCAAGAGCCTTTGCCACATCATAAACAGCCGACAACTGGGGAACGCCTATGCCAGCAATGATACGGGTTGTGCATATAGATCCAGGACCAATACCCACCTTAACACCATCAGCACCGTTCTCAACAAGAAACTTTGCAGCCTCGCCAGTAGCAATATTACCTACTACAACATCAATCTGAGGGAATTGTGCCTTCACCTGCTTGAGAACCTCTACCACGCCACGAGTATGGCCATGTGCTGTGTCAATGACAATAGCGTCAACTCCTGCATCAACAAGTGCCTTTGCACGCATGAGGCTGTCGGTAGTGACACCGATGCCGGCTGCTACACGCAGTCGTCCGCGTGAGTCCTTGCATGCGTTGGGTTTGTCCTTGGCCTTTGTAATATCTTTATATGTAACAAGGCCAACAAGCTTGCCTTCAGCGTCTATAACTGGAAGTTTTTCAATCTTATGGGTCTGGAGAATTTTAGCAGCTTCTTCAAGATTGGTCGATTGGTTAGTTGTCACGAGGTTTTCACTCGTCATCACATCATCGATTGCACGATCAAGGTTGGCCTCAAAGCGAAGGTCGCGGTTAGTGACAATTCCCACAAGTTTGCGGTCATCATCAACAACAGGAATGCCGCCAATGTGGTATTCACACATCATGTTCAACGCATCTCCCACAGTAGAGCCTCGCTTGATGGTAACGGGATCATATATCATACCATTCTCGGCACGCTTGACCATGTGGACCTGACGAGCTTGCTCCTCAATAGACATATTCTTGTGAATCACGCCAATACCGCCTTCGCGAGCAATCGCAATAGCGAGTCTCGCTTCTGTTACTGTGTCCATAGCGGCCGAAATGAGCGGAACATTCAATTCTATGTTTCGCGAAAAGCGCGTCTTTAAACACACATCCTTAGGAAGTACTTGGGAATAAGCAGGAATTAACAAGACATCATCAAACGTGAGTCCATCCATTTTCACTCGATCTGCAATAAATGACATAAGAAAAAATTTTTAAATGCTAAATCAATTATTGCATGCAAATTTACTAATTATTCTGCACATGGCAAAGTTTAAACTTCATTTTTACAGAAATTTAAATGTATATGGCCGTCAATGTGCAGCCTCTTGCCATTAATCTAATGAATCTTGATGCGTTTAATTCTTTTTATCAGACTAGTTGCCCATCTCGCTTATAAACTTGATGCGCATCATTCTTATCTCTTCTTCGGGATATTCAGGTCCTAGTTCACGGAAAGCTGTTTCAAGATCGTCGGTCTCGCTCTCGCGGAAATAATCGAAGATCTCATCTTGTATGTCGGGATCAATTTGTTCATTGATATAATAATCAATATTAATTTTATACCCGGCATAAACAATAGAATCAATCTCCTTGAGCAAGTCGCAGAAATCCATATGATTAGACTCGGCTATGGCATCAAGAGCAATCTTGCGGTCTATACTTTGTATCAATTTTATTTTTAGATTAGTCTTGCTAGCGACCGACAGAACCCTGAAGTCTTCGATTCGTTCGATTTCGTTCTCCTCAACATATTTTTTAATGAGTTTCACGAATTCCTCGCCATAACGCTTGGCCTTGCCCACTCCCACTCCAGGAATAAGGCTCAATTCCTCGATGGTGATGGGGTATGTAGTAGCCATAGCATCTAACGATGGATCCTGGAAGATAACATAAGGCGGCAGACTATTGCGTCTAGCGATATCTTTGCGTAAATCTTTGAGCATGCTGCACAATTCTGGACTCAACGAACTGCCGGCAACACTTGCGCCCTCATTATCGTCAATGTCACTGTAATCAATATCTTCCACTACCTTAAACGACTTTTTGTTAGTAAGGAATTGCTTGCCTGCCTCTGTGACTTTAAGCACTCCGTAGTTTTCAATATCTTTATTGAGATACCCCGATATCACTCCTTGTCGTAATACCGACCCTAGCAAGCGAGCTTCTACTCCCTTCATGCAGCCAAACACATCTTCAAGTTCATGATGCTTGTAGGACTTGACCTCTGGCGTCACGTCACCACGCATCACTGCCACTACATATTCGCTCTTAAAACGTTCTTTAAGCGCAAGTATAGTCTCAATGGCTGCACACAGTTCATCTCGAGCTTCTACACGTTTCTTGGGATACAAACAGTTGTCGCAGTTGCCGCACTCGTCGGCTTCAAAATTCTCGCCGAAGTAGTGAAGCAGTGTCTTGCGTCGACATACGCTTGACTCGGCATAAGCAGTTGTCTCATTGAGCAGTTGCTTGCCTATCTCTTGTTCGGCAACAGGCTTGCCTTGCATGAATTTTTCAAGTTTGAGCAAGTCTTTCTTTGCATAGAATGTGATGCATTTGCCTTCTCCTCCATCACGTCCCGCACGTCCAGTTTCTTGATAATATCCTTCAAGGCTCTTGGGTATGTCATAGTGGATGACATAACGCACATCAGGTTTGTCGATACCCATACCGAAAGCAATGGTAGCAACTATCACGTCAACTTCCTCATTCAAGAAAGCATCTTGGTTTTCCGAGCGCTTGACGCTGTCCATTCCTGCATGGTAAGGTAACACCTTAATGTCATTAATAGAAAGGAATTCGGCCAGTTCTTCAACTTTCTTGCGGCTCAAGCAATAAATGATACCCGACTTACCTGCGTTAGACTTGATGAACTTGCATATTTCTTTGTCAATATCACGGGTCTTGGGTCTTACCTCGTAATACAGGTTGGGACGGTTGAAAGACGACTTGAACACACTCGCGTCGTTCATGCCAAGTGTTTTCTGGATGTCATGCTGCACCTTGGGGGTAGCTGTTGCTGTCAATGCGATGATGGGGCGAGTGCCAATACGCTCTATCAGGGGTCTGATGCGTCTGTATTCTGGTCTGAAGTCATGTCCCCACTCCGAGATGCAATGTGCTTCATCCACAGCATAGAAAGAAATTTTCACTGTCTTCAGGAAATTAACGTTTTCTTCTTTATTGAGCGACTCGGGTGCTACATATAACAACTTTGTTCGACCTGCCACAACATCCTCTTTAACCTGGTCGATGGACTGGCGGTTGAGCGAGGAGTTCAGGAAATGTGCAATACCATCGTTCTCGCCATAGTTGCGCATGGCATCAACCTGGTTTTTCATGAGAGCAATGAGCGGAGAGATAACAATCGCAGTTCCCTCCATTAGTAATGCAGGTAACTGATAGCACAATGATTTTCCGCCACCAGTGGGCATGAGCACAAAGGTGTCACGCTCATTTAGGACATTCTCAATGATAGGTTCTTGATTACCTTTAAAGGTATCAAAACCAAAGTATTCTTTGAGTTCGGCAGTCAGTTGCTCTCGGTTGAACATGATGGTATATTGTTATGGGTTAATATCTTTCTCTGTGTAATAGTTTAAACTAGGCTTGCGACAACATTTCAAAATTGGATTTCTCCAGTTGCTCTTTTGCATACTGTCGCGTGAGCATAAATTCAGTCACTCCGCTTGACGGCACTTGATACATGGCATCAATCATCACCGTCTCGAAGATAGACCTAAGTCCTCGTGCTCCAAGTTTATACTCTATCGCTTTATCTACTATATAATCAAGCACATCGTCATCGATATTGAGTTTCACGTTGTCCATCTCTAGGAGTTTGACATATTGCTTGACAATAGAATTCTTGGGCTCAATGAGAATGCGACGCAAAGCATCACGGTCAAGCGGCTCAAGATTAGTGAGGATGGGCAAGCGACCGATGATTTCTGGAATTAACCCGTAAGACCTCAAGTCCTGTGGTGCCACAAAGTGAAGCAGTTTTTCGCGGTCTTGCTGACTAACGTGGTTATCTACACCAAATCCCACTACATGAGTATTCATACGTTGTGCTATTTTCTGTTCAATGCCTTCAAAAGCACCTCCACACACGAACAAAATATTCTTGGTATCGACAGCGATCATCTTCTGGTCAGGATGCTTGCGTCCACCTTGAGGCGGTACATTCACGATTGAGCCTTCAAGCAGTTTTAGCAGACCTTGCTGTACGCCCTCGCCGCTCACGTCGCGAGTGATTGACGGGTTATCTCCCTTGCGAGCAATCTTATCAATCTCATCAATAAACACGATGCCACGTTGAGCTTGCGCCACATCATAGTCACACGCCTGCAGCAGCCTGGTGAGCAAGCTTTCAATGTCCTCGCCCACGTAACCGGCTTCGGTGAGCACTGTTGCGTCAACGATAGCGAATGGCACTTTAAGCAATTTGGCAATGGTCTTTGCAAGAAGGGTTTTGCCAGTTCCTGTGGGACCAACAATGATAATGTTAGACTTCTCGATATCAACGTCGTCCTTATCCTGTTTTAGGCGTTTATAGTGATTATAAACCGCTACCGAGAGATATTTCTTGGCCGTGTCCTGCCCTATCACATATTGGTCGAGATAAGCCTTGATTTCTTCGGGCTTGGGCAGAGACTCTAATTCCACGTCATCTGCATCAGCCTTGGCTTGATGCAGGTATTCGTGTACGATTTCATTGGCACGTTCAGCACACTCGTCGCATATACAACCAGCCATTCCCGGCAACAGCAGTCTCACTTCGTCACTGCCACGACCGCAAAAACTACACGTCAACTCTTCTTGCTTCTTTTTTGCCATTGATTAATTATTTTTTTGCTCTGACTAATACATTATCAATCATACCATAGGCCAGTGCTTCGTCGCTGGTCATCCAGTAATCGCGGTCGCTGTCGGCATAAACCTTGTCGTAGGGTTGTCCCGAGTGGTCGCTGATGATTGTGTAAAGTTCTTTCTTGAGTTTCAGTATTTCGCGTGAAGTAATCTCGATGTCAGACGCCTGTCCTTGGATTCCGCCCATGGGCTGATGTATCATCACACGTGAGTGTTTCAGAGCATGGCGCTTACCCTTCTCGCCAGCAACGAGCAACACGGCAGCCATCGATGCAGCCATGCCAGTGCATATTGTGGACACATCGCTCTGGATATACTGCATTGTGTCATAAATGCCCAGTCCGGCATATACCGAACCGCCAGGAGAATTGATATATAATGAAATGTCCTTGCCGGGATCAGCCGAGTCAAGGTATAACAACTGTGCTTGAATTACATTAGCAGTGTAATCATCTACTTGTGTGCCTAAGAAAATAATACGGTCCATCATCAAGCGCGAGAACACATCGATCTGTGTCACGTTAAGTTTACGCTCTTCCATGATAGTAGGGTTGATATAACTATCACTAACATGACTTGCATACTGGTCAAGCGAAAGGCCGTTCATTCCTAAATGATTCACGGCAAATTTGCGGAAATCGTCGTTCATAATATTATATTGATTATTTATGTTTCTTCAAAGTTACTACTTTTTTTTGAAACAAGGTTAAATTTTTGTGTGTTTTTTTCAAAAAAAGGGGCGAATAACAGAGATACCGCCCCTATATTGTGTCTTAGAAGTTTGATTATTGCTCAAACAGCTTGTTGAATTCTTCAACGCTCACGGTCTTCTCATCGAGAGTAACAGCATTCTGGATCTGTGCGAAGATCTTGTCTTCCATTGCACGATTTGTGATCTCGTTATTGTACTTCTCGTCCTCGAGAATGCGGTGTGCATAGTCTTCAAGAGTGTCTTGAGGCACATTGGGCATACCATACTGTGCGAACTGCTGAGCGGCGAAGTAGCGAGCCAGGCGAAGTTTGTCCTCTGTCTCAACCTTCAAGGCAAAATTCTTAGCAACTTTCTCCTTGATGAGATGCCATTGCAATTGAGCCTTTGTCTTGGGGAAGTCCTCCTCAATCTTTGCGGGATCAGCATTCTCTTCACGAGCAGCGAGGAAACGCTTCAAGAAGTCCTCGGGCAGTTCAAGGTCGCCAACCACGCCCTTGAGCACTGTCTCGGCATCAAGAGTGAAGCGGTAATTGCTATCGTTCTTTAATTGAGCAGCAAGCATTTCCTTAACCTTAGCGAAATATTCTTCCTCAGTCTTTGCCTCATCCTTGCCAAGCACATTGTCGAAGAGTTCCTGATCGAGAGCAGCATCCTCGTTAACAAGTATCTCCTCAACGACAAACTTGAAGTCACTCTTCACGTCGGCCTGCTCCTTATCTATATTTAGAAGAGCTGAAAGTTCAGTCACGTTACCGTCAACCGAAGCGTTGGGGTTGTAAACCACGCCGTCGCCAACCTTTGCACCGACAAACTTTTTCTTCTCATCTTCGTTCTTGAGATATAAGGGGCAGATAACGGTCTTCTCAACCTTAATACCATCTTCGAGTTCAGCACCTTCGGCGTTGAGCTCAACGAGAGAACCGCGAAGGAGAGAATCTTCTTCAGCAACTTCACCAGCAACCTGCTTGCCGTAACGTTTGCGGAAGTTTTTGTCCTGGTTCTGAACCATTTCGTCGGTAACTTCAATATTATAGTAAGGAACCTTTACGTCCTTGTCGAGCTTAAGCTCAAATTCGGGAGCAAGACCAAGCTCGAATTTGAACTCAAAGTCTTTCTGACCTTTAAGATCGATGGGGCCATCATTGATGGGCATGGGTTCGCCAAGCAGATCAATCTTGTTGTCAACGATATATTGTGTGAAAGCACGTCCAACCATACGGTCAAGAACCTCGCTCAATACTTGTTCACCATAGAATTTCTTCAACAATCCAGCAGGTACATGACCAGGACGGAAACCTTTAATAGGACGCTTCATGCCCACTTCAGCAAGGCTTTTTTTCACGTCGTTCTTGTAGTCTTCTTCAACAATTGACACTGTAATTTTAGCGTTTACATTGCCAATCTTTTCAAAATTTA
>JAGHSP010000291.1 GCA_018065815.1 Candidatus Sodaliphilus limicaballi
ATTTCTTTCAGTTTTAAAAATAGCAACATCATGAAAAGATTAGCAATAATATTAAGTTTAGCATTTTCACTGCTCGCGCTGCCCAGCAATGCGGCAAAGAAAGAGCTGGTGATGATTATTACCGACACCGCTGGTGTCGAGCAGGTCATCCCCGTTGAGAAAATAGACAGCGTCCTCTTTGCCGAGGACGTGTGCGAGACTGCCGAGGGACACGCTGTGGTTGACCTGGGACTAACGGTCAAGTGGGCCTATGCCAACCTTGACCTCGAAGGCGAGAACATGGAGAGTGCCCCCTATGTGGAGAACGACAAAGCCCTCTACGGCTGGGCCGATCCCACAGGCAAGCAACACTCTACATCGCTCAACGACTATCCCGCTGGCGTGAGCTGGCCACCCAACAATGTTTCAGGCACCGACCTCGATATCGTCAAGATGAACTGGGGCGGCGAGTGGCGACTCCCTACCGACGAAGAGATGAGAGAGCTCATGGCCGAGTGCACCTGGACCTGGGAAACCGTAAACGAAGCCCACGGCTATCGTGTTACTGGTCCCAATGGCAACAGCATCTTCCTGCCTGCCAATGGTTTCCGCTTTGGCGAGCAAGCTGACGCCAAGGGCGTGTCGGGCAACTACTGGAGCGGCACGCTCTCGACCGACAACAACGACTCGGGACGCAGCATCTCGTTCAACTCTGTCATCAAGGGAACTGGATACTCACAGCGAATATACGGATTCTCTGTTAGACCCGTGAGACCGTAATCTTGTGATGGCAACCCCGCCTAGATACAAAATCCCCGGAACTCAATCCAGTCTCGGGGATTTTTTCTCTCGCAGATTGCGCAGATTATTTTCGGTCGCTTTTGAGCCTCCGACGGTCTCGACCATCGGTTACGATGCAGTGTAACGACTCTGTCGTTATCAAAACCTGCTCAAAACATCTCTCAAAATCGCCTCGACATAATTAATAGAACCCACCTAAAATATTTTCTTTTTTTTACCGGACAACAATAAATTAGAATAATTTCATTTTCTTTTGTCCTTTTGTTCTTCTGTCGAAAAATAAATCTGCGAGTTCCCCGAGAGGTAAAATAATCTCTGTGGCCTCTGTGGAGATAGAAATTAATTAGAAACAACAGAAAACCTTTGCTATAAAATCTATTTGAAACGATATGGAATTCAGACCTATACCTTGTCATGAGTCATTGCGTCCGTTCATACGCAACTATTGGATAATAAATGCCCAGGGCACAGCGCGCGGCACGCAGACGGTGTTCTCCAACGGTGCCGGCAGCCTGCACTTCTACCTGTCGCAAGCCGTCGCAGTTAATGACAGCAAGACACTTCACCGCACAATGCTATACCACCAGGAGATGAATAGCGTGGGCGTTGTCACCGAAGAAGGTCCGGTGGTCATCTTCGGGGTAGAGTTTGTGCCGTTCTGCTCGCGCATGTTTTTCAAGACCGCTTTTGTGGGTGAGTTCCAGACGCCCGAGGAACTGCACGACGAGGAGTTCACACAGATGTGCAGCAACGTCCATGAGGCAGCCGATTTAGATGCCAGGGTGGCATTGCTCGACGAATTTTTCCTGAAACGCCTCACCGAGATACCTGCCAACGATGTGAACATGGATCGCCTCAAAGACGTTTTCGACGAGATTGTGCCCACCGATGGCACCGTGGCATGTCCGCCCGGCAGCAAAGAAGAGTTTTCAACATCAGACCTTGCCTCGACCGCTTGCTTGAGCCAGAAGCAGTTCACCCGCGTGTTCAACAAATACGTGGGCATGAATCCCAAGACCTACTTGCGCTTGCTTCGCTTCCACAAGGCGTTGATGGAGCTGCAGCAGTCGCCCCAGGAGTCGCTCACCGACGTGGCTTGGCGCTGCGGCTACTATGACCTGCCTCACATGACCACCGATTTCAAGGATATATGCGGTTTCTCACCGTCGCAGCTGATAAGCACCGGCGCTGGACTCACCGAGACCTTCGGACCCAATTTCAGCGGACTGATGAAGAAGAAAATCAAGCTGGAAAACTGGGTATGAGTTGTAACTATACAATGGTATTTTGGGTAATATCCCCGCGCAGATCTCAC
>JAGHSP010000210.1 GCA_018065815.1 Candidatus Sodaliphilus limicaballi
ACTCCGATATCTAACATGTTGATATGAAAGGTTTTTTAATCTATATAGTAACAATCCCTCTCTTGCTCATGGCATCATGCCACAGCAAGAAGTCGGTGTCGATCTCCGAACAGACGAGGTACGACACCACGGCAGTCCGCAATGGCAGCGCCGAGACCGCCATATCGGTCTCAGTGCTGCGCGAACTGGCCGCCGACATGGACAGCGTGGAAATATATTTCCATCCGTTCTATGATGACACTTCCATAAAGACAAATGAAGTAGACACGTCAGCAAACGGTGCTGTTCCCCGATATAACCCCTTCCCATTCTGGACAGGGATGGGAACGGGCTTTACCCTGAAGGCAAAGCGCCTATCACTTAATGACAGGGGCAAGACAGAGACCGCTTCTGCATCGCGGGCTCTGCAGCATGACTCGATACAATCGTCCGCCAAGTCGGACATAGAAGAAAACACTGCCGTTGAGGACACCAAGGTGGCTGAGCCGGCAGACAATACATGGATGTTCATTGTGTTCTGCATCGCTGCAGGCATCATGTTATATTTCCAACACAAGAGCTGAAGTTTAATTTTTTCATAAAGGGAAAGGCGGACGGTCTGCGACAGATATTCTGCCTTTTTTATGATAGGTATTTGGTATTCATCGTTTGTGTTTCCCATTCCATTCCTTCAGAATGTCGATTTTAGTAAAATTATTATTCATTGTAGCGGGCCACTCGTGAGAGCAGTCCGTTTTTGTTTATACAGAAAACGGGAGACCCCGCCAGTGGAATCTCCCGCTTGTATTGTTAGGGTACGTGATGATTATTTCATCATTTGGCCTGCTGCGTTGTAGCGCTTGCCGTCCTTGGTGATGACGAGCTGACCGTTCTCGATGGTCTTAACAGCCTTGCTGCCCTCAACCTTGAGGTCGTTGATGCCGGTAGAAACCTCAGGAACAACCTTAACAGATACACTAATATAGTAGTCTTCGCCAACAGGAATAGCAACATCTTCTTCGGTGTCGAGGTTGATAAACTTGTATCCGTCCATGTCAAGAGTGTTCCAACCATCTGTAAAATTACCTATGCCAATGCAATCATCCATTTTTATAAATGTACCACCACGCAGTACCACACCACCAGGTGTTAGTGCAGCGCCGCCCCAGCAATTCATGGCAAGGGTGGTGCTATATCCACAGAATGTGCCGCCATACACAGTTAACTTGCCTGTCTGGTAATCAATTGCAGCAGTAACACGATCACCGCCTACATATCCAGTCTGGCTTGTGCTGTTGTCAACGATAGTGAGGTCTGCACCCTGTACACTTATCGCTGACTGATTGCCAATGGGTTTTAACTCATGGCCGTTGAGGTCAAATGTCATCACACCAGATGTTAACTTAAGGTAATACTGACCAGGGATTGATTTGCTGTAGTCGGCAAGCATAGTGACGGTGGCAGGAGTTGCTGCTGTACCAGCCGATGCAGCCTCAAACGCAGCAGAAACATCTTCATAGTTTGTGGTTGTGCCGCCAATTGTTACACTGAATGCATCCTCTGCCCATGCGGTTGCAGGGCTCATCGCCATCATGCCCATTGCCATGACAAGCGCGAAATGTAAACTTTTCTTCATA
>JAGHSP010000154.1 GCA_018065815.1 Candidatus Sodaliphilus limicaballi
TTTCCCAAGACGGACCAGGGCCCTGAACGGTTGCACGCTTTGCCTCGCGGTTACAAGCATAGCGACCGCTTGATACGAATCGACGCCAGAATGTGGTGTAAGTAGTGAAGCACATCCACACGTTGGGGCGCTGCATGCTGGTGTTGTAACGACCGATGTCGCTGATGTAGTAGAAACTGTTGTTGCTCCAGATGTCGTTGAGCATGGTAGCGGGATCGTTGCCCTTGAATGATGCAGTTGCATATTCAACTACCTTCTCATACTCGCGCTTGTAGAGGTAGAAACGAGCAGCGAACGCATTGGCAGCAGCCTTGTTGAAGTGATACTTGGGCACTTCATAGAGACCGTCGTTGATGAGGGGAAGACCAGCCTTGAGGTCATTCTCGATGCACTCATACACATTAGCAAGAGTACCACGCTCGTAGTGAGGCTTAACGGTAGTCTCGGGAGCGGTAACGTAAGGGATACCCTGCTGCGCCTTGCTCAGTTCGGGTCCAGCATAAGGCATGCAGAAGAGGTTGGCAAGGACAAAGTGATGCCATGCACGAGAAACGAGAGCCTCGCCCTTGATAGCACTGAGTTTATCCTTCTCTTCCTGTGTGAGAGGACCATTGTAGGTCTGGCCAGTAGTCTCAAACTCATTGACCTTTTCAAGAACCGCGTTGCACACAGCGATAGCGCCGTAGCAACCTTCCCACGCGCCTGTGGGAGTGTCGTTGTCCTGACCCATTGTCACAGCTTCCCACTTGTAGAGCTGGTCGTCGGCAGCCGCGTAAGAGGGGCGGTTGTAACGCACACCAGCGTCACTGGGAGAGTTGTTGTCGATCACATTGTCACTTGAAAGCTCACCCACACAAGCTATGCTTGTACTCGAATAGCCATCTACCATGAGCTGACGCAACTGCTCCACGGTCTGCAGATAGACACGAGTGTCAGGTGACTTGTCTAGAAAGTCGCTACAAGAGCTGAGTGTAGCCAGCCCAAGAGCAGCAGACATTGCTATATATTTAAACTTCATAGTTATAATTCCTTTTAATAAATGTTATTATTAGAAACCTAAACGCAGAGTGAATGTCACCTGCTTGGGGTTGGGTGATGCTACACCACCGCTGTTGTAGAACTCGGGATCCTGACCATTGAGTTTCTTGTCGGCATAGAGCAGACAGATGTTGGTAGCAGCGAGTTTGAGCGATGCACTTGACAGGCGCAGCTTCTTGATGAAGTTAGCGGGGATGTCGTAAGTGAGAGAAATCTCTTTCAGACGGATGAAACCACCATCAGCGATGCGAGCTGTACTGTAGTTGTAAGCGCTGTAAGCACGGCCAATGTAAGTGTCGCTGTAAACCTGACGGCGTGAAGCGATAGCAGGAATTGTGGTGTAAGCCTCATCACCAGGCATTACCCAACGGTTCTTGAACTCCTTAGCGCTTGCGTCCATATCACTGTAGCTAGCCGAGAAGGTGGGAGTGATGCGGAGCTTGTTGCCGAATGAGTAAGTCATGAACACGTTCAGGTGGAAGCCCTTCCAGCTCAAGTTGTTACCGAAACCACCAGTGATAGTGGGATCAACGGGACCTTCATACTTGAGGAAGCCAAGGTTCTCATATTCCTGGAAGTTGATGTCCTCGTTAGCCATGATTTCGCCATCGGGGCCATAGAACTGAGGAATACCGTGGCTGTCAAGACCAGCGAAGGGGATAGAGAAGATTGCACGGTGGGGATAGCCCTCGAGTGCAAAACCTGTACCGGGAACGAGGTCAATAATACGTGAGCGAGACAACAGCTTGGTGATGTTAGTCTTGCTGTAAGAGAATGTGAAGTCGGTTGACCAAGAGAAGTCCTCGGGACGAGCGCCTTCGATGTTCTTTGTAGAAACGGTGAACTCAACACCGTGTGAAGCCATCTCGGCAACGTTAGCATACTTGCTTGAAACGCCACCAACACCCTCTGTGTAGATGCGGCCGATGAGGTCGTAGTTATTACGCTTGTACCAGTCGAACTCGACGTTGATGCGGTTGTTCAAGAAACCGAGGTCAACACCGATGTCAAGCTCGTGCTTCTTCTCGTAGGTAAGCTCGCTGTTGGCAAGACCATTGAGTGAGATACCCATTTCCTTAGCTTCAGTTTCCTGACGCCAGGGACGGCTGGGATAGTACAGAGCCTCGGCATTAGCAAGTGCCATGGGGCCGCTCTCACCAGTGAGTGAGTAGCTAGCGCGAAGCTTAGCGTGAGATACTACATAGTTGTGGTTCTGCTGGAACTCTTTGAAGAAGTTCTCCTCGTCAACGTTCCAAGCACCAGAGATGTTCCAAGTGGGGAGCCAGCGGCTCTGGTTGGTCTTACCCATGAGGTTAGAACCCTCGTAACGGAATGTACCGTTTACAACGTAACGACCCTTGAAACCGTAGTTAGCGTTAGCGAAGTAAGCCATTGAGCGGCGGAAAGTCTTGCTGTCGCTGAAGTAAGCGCCATTCTCCTCTTCCATCTGCTTGAAGAGCTTGTGGCTAGTGAAGGGGATGTTACCATTACTGTAAACGATGCCCCAGCCTTCGAATGCCTGGCGATAACGCTCCACTTTCTTAGCCTCCATACCACCGAAGAGGTTCAGCATGTGAGTAGAACCGAAGTTCTTCATGTAAGTGAATGTACCGCGGAAGTCATACTGTGACAGAGAGTTCTTAGAGTAGAACAGCATACCGCCCTTGGGAAGAACTGTCTCGGGAAGAGCGTTCTCAACGTCGGGATCGGTGTAGAGGTAGCTGTTAGAAGAACGTGTGATAGCGTCCTCGGGATCGATACCTGCACGGTAAGCCTTGGCTTGGTTACTGTTGTCGAGGATATAGTGGTTGGTCTCGGCACCAGTGTGGCGGTATGCACCCAAGAGGTTGAACTCGAGCGACTGACCCTGCTTGATGATGGGCTTGATGCTCAACTCACCCTGGAACTTGATATCGGTAACGCCGATGTCCATGTAGTTGTTGTCAAGCTCGTTGAAGATGTTGAAGTCAGAGTAGTTGCGACGATAGTAAGCATTGGGGTCAAGAGTACGAGCTGTGTTGAGGGCGAAGCTGTAGGGGTTGATGTCGAAGTCACGACGAACCTCACCATTCACAACGTCGATGTCGCGGCTCAGTGTACCGGGAGCTTTCTGCTTGCGGTAGCTGTCGCTGTTGAGAAGCTTGATCTTGATCTTGTCAGTAATCTGATAGCTTGCATTACTATTAAATGTGTAACGCTCCACGCGGCTTGACTTGTACCAGCCGGGATCGTTCATTACTGATACTGAAGTATAGAATGAACCCTTGTCGGTACCACCGCTCACGCTCAGGGCGTGGTTCTGCATCACGTTGTTGTTGAACAACAGGTCGAACCAGTCGGTGTTGCGATACTCAGCCTCGCGCAGGTAATCGTTCATCGCAGCGCGTGTGTTGGGCAGAGCGTATGTGCCGCTGATGGGATCATACTGGGTCATGAGATTGTACATGCGACCATAGATACCGCTTGACGAACCATTAGCGAGAGAAGCGAACTCAAGCCAACCCTTCTGCTCCATTTCCTTGTAGATACTCATCTGCTCCTGCGAGTTACTGATGTTGTAGTCAGCATAGCGGGGCTTCAAGCGATAAGTGAACTCACCGGTATAGTTGAGAGAAGTGTGACCCTTGCGACCCTGCTTGGTGGTGATGACAATCACACCGGCATTAGCCTGGGCACCATAGATAGATGTAGCCGAACCGTCCTTGAGGATTTCGAACTTCTCGATATCGTCGGCATTAAGACCAGCCACAGCCGATGCGATAAGAGTAGTAGCGTCACCACTTGAGAGGTCATCGGCACTGATCTCGACGTTATCCTCGAGAATCACACCGTCAACAACCCAGAGGGGCTTTGAACTACCATAGATAGATGTAGCGCCACGCACGCGGATTTTGGGAGCAGTACCGAATGTACCTGTGACATTCTGCACCTGCACACCAGCAGCGCGGCCTTCGAGACCACGGCTCACGTCGGCAACACCCGAGAGGTTAGCCTTGTTACCGTCGATACTAGAAGTAGCACCGGTGAAGAGGCGCTTGTCCAGTTTCTGGTAACCAGTAACAACGACTGTTTCGAGAGACTGGCCAGCTTGTTTAAGATTAATTACAATGTCACCCGCCTTAGCTGTGAACTCATAGTCCTCATAACCGATGTATTTAACAACGATGTGAGCACCATTGGGCACAGTGAGAGTGAACTTACCGTCCATATCGGTTGCAACGCCGTTGCCAGGTTTGTTCTTCTGGGCTACAGTTGCACCGATTGCTCCTTCATTGTTCTCGTCAAGCACAGTACCAGTAACCTTTACCTGCGCGGTAACGGCCAACGATACTACTGAGAGGACAAAGAGCAAAAGTAACTTTTTGAGACTCATAAGCACTGATTTTTTAATTATTATTTTTTATTGTTTTTTATCTACCGTCAGCACCTACTATACTAATACACAACCAACAAGACCACGGCGCCGCCCATAGTTTGGGCATGAATTTAAGCGCTGGTCTTCTCGGTATTTGTCTCGTTTAGGTTAGCAGGTTCTTAACATTAATATGTATTATTGGTGCAAAATTAAGCAAATAATTTGGAAAAAGCAACTTTTCGTATTAAAAATGCAACATAAACTAACTATTTGTAAAACACTTTTATTTTTTCACATACGGTTGCTTTTAAACTATAACCATGCCGAAAGTGCTGTTTTTACTGAAAAAAAAGCGGAAAAAAGACTGCTGTCCTCGTTCCGCGATATTAATTGTTAGCATAATCTCGCTAAATAGTTATTATTTCACATCCATGGCAGCCGCAAGGGGGACAACTGAAAGAAATTATCCGAATTTAAAAGGGATTTTTATATACAATCTATTTAGATATGGCTCTACGCTTGAAATATACTGAAAATAAAAAGTTTCTCACACCTTGCCCGCCAGGGCCTGCCACAAGTTGTCATCGGGCACTGGTGCGGTGACATCGATGAGGTTGCCGCTCACCGGGTGAACGAAGTGGATGCGGTGGCTCTGCAACGAGATGCCTCCGTCGGGGTTGCTGCGCGGGGCTCCGTACTTGAGATCGCCCTTGATGGGACACCCTATTGCCGAGAGCTGGGCGCGTATCTGGTGCTTGCGGCCGGTGATAAGCTCGATTTCGAGCAAGTGATAGTTGTCGCTGCTGGCAATCACGCGATAGTTGAGCACAGCCTTCACGCTTCCAGGCGTGGGCGATGACGACACATAAGTCTTGTTGTTGCGCTCGCGCATGGTTAGGTAGTGGGTGAGCGTGCCAGCACCCTGTGGCGGGCGGTTCCTAACTATGGCCCAATAGGTCTTGTGCACATCGCCCTTGCGAAACAGCTCGTCCATGCGCGACAGGCCCTTACTGGTGCGGGCAAACACCACAAGCCCGCACGTGGGGCGGTCGATGCGGTGAGTCACCCCGCAGAACACATTGCCGGGCTTGTTATACTTCTCCTTGATCCACTGCCTCACGATATCCACCAGCGGAGTGTCGCCAGTCTTGTCGCCTTGCACGATTTCGCCAGCTGACTTGTTGACGATTACTATGTGATTGTCTTCGTATAATACTTCCATTTACACCTTATATTATATATAGAGCATGAAAATTGCCCCTTTGCGGTGCAAATTTACTAATTTTATCTCAAATTGGGGTTGACATTTGAGCATATTTTAGTAACTTTGCGAGACAAGAACTATTAACAACTAAAAAACTAATTAATTATACTCAAACTTATGGCAAATATTCCCGAGTTCAAGTATGCACCCATGTTCCAACTGGGCGAAGACAAGACCGAATACCGCCTCCTCACTAAGGAAGGCGTGAGCGTAGGTGACTTTGAAGGCAAAGAAATCGTTAAAGTCACTCCCGAAGCTCTCGAGCTGCTGGCACAGCAGGCATTCCACGATGTGGAGTTCATGCTGCGTCGCGAACACAACGAGCAGGTGGCTGCAATCCTCAACGATCCCGAGGCAAGCGAGAACGACAAATATGTAGCGCTCCAGTTCCTGCGCAACGCCGAGACTGCCGCCAAGGGCGTGCTCCCCTTCTGCCAAGATACAGGCACTGCAATCATCCATGGCGAGAAAGGCCAGCAGGTGTGGACAGGATTTGAGGACGAAGAGGCTCTGTCAAAGGGCGTTTACAATACCTTCACACAGGACAACCTGCGCTACTCGCAGAATGCTCCCCTCAACATGTATGACGAGGTGAACACTCGCTGCAACCTGCCCGCACAGATTGATATTGAGGCAGTTGAGGGCGCTGAATACCGCTTCGTCATGGTGGCTAAGGGCGGTGGCTCGGCCAACAAGACATATTTCTACCCCATGACCAAGGCTACCATCCAGAACGAAGGCACTCTCCTCCCCTTCCTGGTAGAGAAGATGAAGTCGCTGGGTACCGCTGCTTGCCCCCCCTATCACATCGCATTCGTGATTGGCGGCACAAGCGCTGAGAAGAACCTGCTCACAGTGAAGCTCGCTTCAATCAAATACTACGACGAACTGCCCACCACCGGCGACGAGACCGGCCGCGCATTCCGCGACATCGACCTGGAACAGAAGCTGCTCGTTGAGGCTCACAAGATCGGTCTGGGCGCACAGTTTGGCGGCAAGCACATGGCTCACGACATCCGCGTGATTCGTCTGCCTCGCCACGGCGCATCTTGCCCCATCGGCATGGGCGTTAGCTGCTCGGCCGACCGCAACATCAAGGCTAAAATCAACAAGGACGGTATCTGGCTGGAGAAGATGGACGCTACTCCCACCGAACTGATTCCCGAAGAACTTCGTCAACCCGGCGAGGGCGGCAACGGTGTGGTTATCGACCTTGACAAAGGCATCGACGCGGTGCGCGCCGAGCTCACCAAGTATCCCGTCAGCACCCGCGTTAACCTCAAGGGTACTATCATCGTGGCTCGCGACATCGCTCACGCTAAACTCAAAGCACGTCTCGACGCTGGCGAGGGTATGCCCCAGTACTTCAAGGACCACCCCATCCTGTATGCGGGTCCCGCCAAGACTCCCGAAGGCTATCCCTGCGGCTCAATGGGCCCCACTACCGCTAACCGCATGGACCCCTATGTAGATGAGTTCCAAGACAATGGCGCATCACTCGTGATGATTGCCAAGGGTAACCGCGGCCAGGAAGTTACCGACGCTTGCAAGAAGCACGGCGGTTTCTACCTGGGTACAATCGGCGGCGTTGCCGCAGTTCTGTCACAGAGCAGCATCAAGAGCATCGAGTGCGTTGAGTATCCCGAACTCGGCATGGAGGCAATCTGGAAGATCACCGTTGAAGACTTCCCCGCATTCATCCTAGTGGACGACAAGGGCAACGACTTCTTCAAGACCATCGCCAAGTGCCCCCTGCACTAATCTGCTCCCACAGAGTTACAGAGGACACTGAGAGATAAATAAACTACGGATTATCTGATATTTCTGATTTTTATCTCTCGGGGAACTCGCAGAACTCGGGGAATTAATTTTCAACTGAAAGAACCGGGTGTAGCGAGTTCAATGGAGTGAGTAGCGGTCAGTGGGCGAAGCCCATGCCGCAACCGGCGAACCCCCGTTACATTATTCGAAATTATAAGAAATCCCCTTTATAGCACCAGGCTTGACCGATGTGGTCAAGCCTGGTGAATTTTCTATTCATACTTTACGAGAAATTAGTTTTTCCCGAGGATGATATTGATGATTTCGTTGGCATCACTGATATCTACAACGCCGTCGCCAGTGACATCGGCACGGCCATCATATTTTGACGCTTCATCCTTAGCCAGGATAACATTGATAAGCACATTGGCATCACTGATATCCACAACACCATTGCCATCAGCGTCACCTGTAATATCATCGTTGAATTCAAGGATAGTATTAAACTCATCCCACATCATATATTGCTTATAAATGTCAACACATCCCTTGGGGACATACAGAATCGCATTATTATAAGTATTACCATCAAAAATATCATTTTCAAGAGCAATGGGTTGTTTACTCTTTACATAAATACTTTCCAACCCACAACCAGAGAACGCACCTCCTCCGATAGAAGTGACGGAGTTGGGGATGGTAATACTGGTGAGACCTGAGCAGTCATAGAACGCCGATTTCCCGATAGCAGTGACGGAGTTGGGGATGGTGACACTGGTGAGTTTTGACCGACCATCAGCCAAATAATCGGGTATAGATTTAACCTCATTTCCAATCTTTAGGGATGTTAATGGACACCCATCGAACCATGCATTTAACGATGATGATGGTCCCTTACAATCAACCGCATTATACTCAACGCTGGTGAGTTTTGAGCAATAATAGAACGCACTGCTACCGATAGAAGTGACGGAGTTACCGATGGTGACGCTGGTGAGACCTGAGCATTTATAGAACGCCGATTTCCCGATAGAAGTGACGGAGTTGGGGATGGTAACACTGGT
>JAGHSP010000261.1 GCA_018065815.1 Candidatus Sodaliphilus limicaballi
GAAAAAAATATCTATAAAATATACTACTATGAAACTAAAAAGACTTGCAATTGCAGCTGCACTGGCCCTGTCATTCCTGGGCATGCAGGCCGCAACGTGGCAAATGAAGCAAGGGCCGGCAATGACCAAATGGAGCGAATCCATCGACCCGACCAATGTGCTCAACGAGTATCCGCGCCCGCAGATGGAACGTGGCAGCTGGATCAACCTCAACGGAGTGTGGGACCTGCGCGCAGGACACCTCGATGAGGAGTTCTCAACATCATTCGAGTATGACAAGGCCATCCTCGTTCCCTTCCCCATCGAGAGCGCCATCTCGGGCATCATGGAGAAGAAGGACGAGCAGGTGTGGTGGTATCACCGCAAGTTCAACCTGCCCGCTAACCACAACGATAACCGCTGGCTGCTCAACTTCGGCGCCGTGGACTGGCGTTGCGTCGTCTTTGTCAACGGCAAGCAGGTGGGTGAACACGAAGGCGGCTACGACCCCTTCTCGATGGACATCACCGACGCGCTCAACAGCGGCACCGAGCAGGACATCGTGGTGTTTGTCTATGACAACACCGGTGTCGAGGGTCAGCCCACCGGCAAGCAGAGCAAGAACCCCTCAATATGCTGGTACACCGCATCGAGCGGCATCTGGCAGACAGTGTGGCTCGAGCCCGTGTCAAAGACAGCCCACATCACCCATTTCAACATGGAGCCCACCCTTGACCAGAAGTGGCTCAACCTCAAGGTCAGCGCCAGCGATGCCGCTACCACTGTCAAGGTTGTAGTCAAGGACAAGGAAGGCAAGGAAGTGAGCACCATCAGCGGCAAGCCCGGCGACATCATGCGTGCCAAATTCACCGAGGTTCACCCCTGGTCGCCCGACGACCCCTATCTCTACGACGTGTTCCTCTCTCTTGAGAAAGACGGCAAGGTGGTAGATGAGGTGAAGAGCTACTGCGGTATGCGCAAGATCGAGGTTAAGCAGGACGAGAACAAGATACCTCGCATCTACCTCAACGGCAAGCAGATATTCGAGCTCGGCCCCCTGGACCAAGGTTTCTGGCCCGACGGCCTTCACACCGCACCCAGCGACGAGGCATTGCTCTTCGACATCAAGGCAATGAAAGACCTGGGCTTCAACATGATACGCAAGCACATCAAGGTTGAGCCCGACCGCTGGTACTACTATTGCGACCGCGAGGGTATGCTCGTGTGGCAAGATATGCCCAGCGGCAACGTGGTCAAGGGCTACGAGGCCCAGGCCAAGGCCAACATGGAGCGCGAGTGGATCAACATCGTGGACGCAATCAAGAACCACCCCAGCATCGTGCACTGGATCGTGTTCAACGAGGGTTGGGGACAGTTTGACACTGACCGCATGACCAACATCATCGACCAGCGCGTGAACGTACTCTCGCCCTCACGCTACGGCAAGGCATCCCTCATCTGCTGCGCCAGCGGCTGGACCGACAGCAACATAGGCAACATCATCGACGTGCACAGCTATCCTCACCCCGGATGCCCCCACCACGCTACCCGCGCAGCAGTGTGCGGCGAGTATGGCGGCATCACGCTGCACGTTCCCGGCCACATCTGGCCTGGCGGCGACTTCCAGTACACCGTGGTTGAGAGCCCCGAGGACTTCACCACCTATTTCAACTCGCTGGGCGAGGAAATCAAGGAACTCTACCACATGGGCCTCAACGCTGCTGTCTATACCCAGCTCAGCGACGTGGAGATTGAGAAAAACGGCATGTACACCTACGACCGCCGCGTGCTCAAGCCCTTCTCACCCTACCACAAGTTGCGCCAGAACATCCTTGAGTGCATCGACCTGCCCAACACCAAGCGAGTGGAGCGCACCATCCTCTCTACAGCCAAGGAACACGCCTACAAGTGGCGTTACACCACCGAAACAGCTCCCCGCCACTGGCAGGACCTCACATTCGACGACAGCAAGTGGAAAGTGGGCGAGGGTGCCCTGGGCCACGGCGTGGGCGAATTCCCCGGCCTCGTGCGCACCGACTGGAACACCAGCCAGATTTACATGCGCCGCTGGTTCTACCTGGGCAACATCTCTCAAGAGCACATCAACAAACTGCAGTTCAAGCTCTTCCACGATGATGACATCGACATCTACATCAACGGCGTGTGGGCAGGAGCTCACGCAGGCTGCGTGTTTAACTACTGGAACATGCCCATCAACAAGGAAGCCCTCGCGACCCTCAAGCCCAACAGTTGGAACCTCATCGCCATTGCCGGACAGCAGGGCGGCGGCCAGCAGATCATGGACCTGGGTATCGTGGCAGTGAGCGAGGAAGACTTCGCCTACACCGAGGACTACCGCGAGCTTGACAACCCCGAGCGCAAGCCCTCACCCTCTCCTGGCACAGCAGTGGCACCCAAGTTTGCCCGCGCCACAACTCCCGTTCCTGCCGAGCCCAACCAGCGCGGCGGAAAAGGCGGTGTAGTTGCCGGTGAGTTCTTCCACGCTCAAGACCGCAACAACGTGGCTTGGGTGGATCTCGACGGCGACGGCAGCCTCGATGTGGTTTACTCGGCTTGGAACGAGCACATGCTGGGCAACGCAGGCCGCGTTTCGCTCTACTACAAGAACGACGGCAAAGGCAGCTTCACCCGCAACACCAACCTGTTCACACCCATCTACTACGGCTGCCCCGTGGCACTCGACTATGACAACGACGGTAACCTCGATATCTTCTATCCCGGTCTCACCGACAAGAACTACAACAGCATCGACCAGGTGGTGGCTCACCTCTACCACAACAACGGCGACGGCACATTCACCCAGGTGAACGACGACGCAGCGATGGGCATCAAACCCATCTACAACGCCACCGACGGCGGCCGCTCACGCTCATGGGTGGGCACCGGCGACTACGACCGCGACGGCTACACCGACATCGTGGTGACAGGCCGTGACGACTACATGGCCAAGGACGGCTACGGCAACGACGTGCTCATGCACGACCGCCGCACCACAGTCCTCTACCACAACAACGGCGGCAAGGGTTTCAGCAAGGTTAATTTCCCCGTCAACGGCAACAAGGCGTTCCACGGCCTCGCACGCGGTTCAGTGAACATGTGCGACATGGACAACGACGGACTGCTCGACATCGTTTCGGCCGGTTATGAGGCCAACGACGGCGTTCTCTACATCTACTACAACAACGGCGACGGCACATTCAGCGAGCCCACCCAGACCTTCCGCGGCTCGTATGACGGCGCATGCGTTCCCGCCGACCTCGACGGCGACGGCTTCAACGATATCCTCGTCACTGGTTTCTCAAGCAACAAGGGCAACATGGCCAAGTCGGTATTCATCTACCGCAACAACGGCGACCGCACCTTCGCTATGCTCAACGACTCGTTCAGCGGCTTTGAGGGCGTTGACGGCTCAACCCCCAGCATTGCCGACGTGAACAACGACGGTCTTGCCGACATCCTTATCGGCGGCCACGGCCAGGAGCACGAGATCACCACATGGCTCTATCTCAACAAGGGCGACATGGCATTTGAGCCCGTGGGCGCTTACTACAGCGACCCCTTCGGCAAGCAGTGGTCATTTGCCCGCATCAGCCACGGCAACAACCACCTCATCGACGTGGACAACGACGGTTACCTCGATGCATGGAACATGGGCTGGGCACAAAGCTCGGTTTGCTCAAACGGTTGTGCAACAATTCTCTACCGCAACACCTCAAGCACAGTGGGCATCGCAGCCAACACTGCTCCCACAGTGCCCACAGGCATCAAGGTAGAATATGACAAAACAACCCAGAAGGCAACCTTCTCATGGACAGCATCTAAAGACGACATCACACCCCAGGCAGGCCTGCGCTACAACATCTTCCTGCGCAAGAAGGGCAGCAAGGGCGGCTTCATGACCGTTCCCGCACTTCTCACCACCGGCCACTTGAGCGTGGGCGAGCTCTCTGGCGAGATCGCTACCACCACCTACACCATGAACGTAGCGCTCGAGAACGTGGACTACGAGTGGGGCGTTCAGGCAATCGACGGTGGCAAAATGGCAAGTGCTTGGGCTGTGGGCTCATTCAATCCCCAGACAGCAGGTCTGTCAAAAAAAGAAATAGGCGCCGTTAAGATTTACGGGCATAACGGTGCCTTGGTCTATGACATCGCAGGCGACGCCGGAGCAACCCAGCTGCTGGTTTACAACACCGCAGCAGCCATCGTGGAACGAGCACAGGTGACAGGCAACGGAACCATCACCACCCTCGGTCCCGGCACCTACATTGTCACAGCCCGTGCAGCCAACGGCACAGCGAAAACAGTAAAAGTGGTTCTCTAACCCACCTTAATAAACTCGCACAACACCGTCTTGCAATCAGCAGGACGGTGTTTTTTATCGTCTAATGCACAGATCGTTCTTGTCATGGTTGCATGAAAACATTAAGCTCTAATTACTTTGGCAAACATTTGGTTGTATCGGTTGTTTGTTGTATCTTTGCCAAAAAGTTTACTAAATTTATAGTCACATGGCAACAAAAACACTCATACGATTTGACTGGGCTATGAAACGCATGCTGCGCGACAAGGCCAACTTTGGTGTGCTTGAAGGGCTCATAACCACACTGCTGAGCAAGAACATTCACATCGTGAAATTGCTTGAGAGCGAGAGCAACATGGAGGACGACAATGACAAGCAAAATCGCGTTGACATCCTTGCCGAGGATGACAAAGGAGAGCTGTTTATCATCGAAGTGCAAAACGAGAGCGAGTTTGCTTATTTCCAGCGTATGCTTTTCGGAACATCTAAACTTGTGACCGAATACATCAACCGCGGCCAGGGCTATGAGAATATACGCAAAATCTATAGCATTAATATAGTGTATTTTAAGTTGGGCAACGGCACTGACTATGTCTATCACGGCAAGACCGAGTTTCGCGGAATGCACAACGGAGAGTTGCTCACATTGTCGGGGTTCCAGCAGCAAAAGTTTCAGGTATCAGAGGTCAGCGAACTCTATCCCGAGTATTATATCCTCAAAGTCAACGACTTCAACAAGTGGTCGCGCGTGCCGCTAGAGCAGTGGATATACTTCCTGAACACAGGCGAGATACCCGAAGATGCCGATGCTCCTGGACTGGGCGAGGCACGAGAGAAACTCATCTTAGAGCACATGACCAAGACCGAGCTGGAAGCCTATTATCGCCATCTCGACAACATTGTAGTGCTTCAAGACAACATTACCACAGCCCGTGGCGAGGGACGACTAGAAGGCTTCTACGAAGGACGCGAAGAAGGACGCGCAGAAGGACGTGCAGAAGGACGCGAAGAAGGACGCGCCGAAGGCGAGAAACTAGGTAAACTCAAGAGCGCAAAGTTGATGGTTGCTGCTGGCGCCGACAAAAACTTTGTGATAGAAACCCTTAACCTCACTCTCGACGAAGCACGAGAACTATAGACAAAGATGGGTCTATTAATTACGGTGGGGTCTATTAAATCATGTTCTTATCCTAATGAACTTTCTGGGTTGAAACGTGCAAGGTGGCGGTCTTCAACCGCAGTATAGTGTATCGCGTTTACCCTGCCCTGCCTTCGCTTGCGCTCAGTTAGGACAGGGTTATGTGCAGAAC
>JAGHSP010000270.1 GCA_018065815.1 Candidatus Sodaliphilus limicaballi
GTTTTGATAGAGCACGATGCCTTCCTTGTCGCACACCGTGGCGGCAAACGCCACATTCTCAAGATAGTCAAACGTCTGTTTCATAACATTGTTACCATGATTAGAGATTCCTATTCTAAAAACGTGCAAACGCAACATTTATTGCCCTCTACCCAAATCATGCGTACTGGAGCCGTCCTTTGATGGTGCTTGAAAAACACACCATCAAAGAAACGGTTCTAGTAGAACTATTCAAATAAATTTTATAAACAAAGAAATTATTGATTTGCTGGGAGTGTGCCTCCGGCACGCCTTTGGAATTACTTCTGCTTTTTTCTTACCTGACAACAATATATTATTTCAGCATTTTTCTTAATTCTGTTTCATACTGCCGTGCATCTGTGAAGACAATGCCTTCCATGCCCACTCGTCGGCCACCCTCTATATTCTCGATGCGGTCGTCGGTAAAGATGCACTCTTCGGGCTTGAGGTCAAACTTGTCGAAAAGGCGGTGGTAGATTTCGGGCTCTGGCTTTATTACCTTTTCCTCCGAAGAGATTATCTGCCCGTCAAGCAGCTTTTATCCTACAATATACTTACCAAACGGCAGCTTGCCAATCATCCAGGAAATGCCGAAGCAGCAGATGTAGGTTGAGATGGCAGTAGCTGGAATGGTAAGCCACTCGGGAAGCATTGGGTTGTAAAAAACAAACCAATGTGGCAGCATCAGCATGTGCATCAGATACATGCCATAACTGGCTGTTGAGATAGGCAGGATTACCTTGTTATACAACCAGCTGTCTGACCCTCCCTTGATGGTGGTAAACAGCATGAACAATGCGAAACTCATTCCTATGGCAAAAGGAGTAAGGTTCTGCCAATCCTGTTCGAGTACCGCAGGTGCTGTAGCCCTGGTGCTGTAATAGTCGGCACTTACGAAACACACCGCATAAAGTAAAGCTAGCATAGGCAGGCATACGCATAGGATGTGCTTCTTGGTCCAATTAAGATGCACACGGATGAAATGAGCCAGTAGCAGGTACCCCACAAATCCCGACACATAATAGAATGTGGCATTCGGATTCCACCAACACTCTCCAAAGATGTCGCCACCCAAAAGCTCTCGCAACCTATAGAATGAGCAGGTAAACAGCCATATTCCCAGATAGATGAGTTCCTCTTTACGGCTCAGTTTATCCAACCATGGCGAGATAACAGGCATGATGAGATAGAGGCCCAATAGCATGTAAACAAACCAAAGGTGCGAACCCGAAACGGGGAAGTTGACATAGCAATGCTGCAGTTCCTGAACAGCTTCTGCCCATGTCTGTGCGTTCCATAGGGTAGGCAATATGGCATAGACAGGCAGGAAGACCAGCAGCGGAATCAGCACTCTCGTAAATCTCTTCTTGAAGAATTGCAACGTATCTGTCTTGACAGGTACCAGCAGAAATGCCGATGCCATCAGGAACAAAGGCACAGCTGTAGGTCTTACCAGCGACTGATAGAAGAATATGGCATACTTCGCGCTCTCTGATGGAAACGAGAATGTGTAATCGTCAGAGTAGATACATTCGCAAGCATGAACAATCATAACCATCAGACAAGCTATGACGCGCAGCCAGTCAAGAAAAACGATTCTTTGCTTCATACATTCAGTTCCTTTCCGCATGAGAAAGCCTTCTCCGCAGTCCAACCTGTTTTTGCCATCTTCTCAGGGTCGTTCTTTGCTGACACGATTCCCACGAAGTCGCTTGCCACCATTGTCTCAGCAGTAGCAAAAGCAACGGTAAACTCGCCATTGTTGAGCTTCAGGTTTTCTGTTGTAGCATGACTACCCATGCTGATTATGATCTCATGCATGTCCCAGGTTCCGCCCCAGGCAGCATTCATTGCGTTAGCTACTCCGTTCTCGTTATAAGTGCCAATCATCAGCACCGATTGTGGAAGTATCCACGGTTTTGATCCGAATGATTTCACAATTGTATTTTTGTTTTATATTCTTATTTCATTTTCATCCAATACTCTCGTTCATCTTTTTCCATCTTTTCTATGGCATAGCGAAGAGCGGTACGTGGCATTACGGAAGCATGTTCTTTGAGAAAAGCGCGTAATCCGTCCATGCCGCATTGCTTGCCCATTTCCCTGAGTAGCCATCATCATGCGTATCTTCTCGCCCGACTTAGGGCTGTGACAGTCATATAGATTCTGCCCAACGACTTCTCCGTCACGTTGCCGTGCAGCGGCATTCTGGTAAAGCACGATACCCTCCTTGTCGCACACTGTTGCTGCGATGTTGGGTATGTTTTCAAGATAGTCAAATGTCTGTTTCATAATTGTTTGTTCTGTCCTTAATAATCTCGTCCATATTCTCCTTCGCCCAGTTGATCATGTTTTCGACCAAAGGGAGAAAGGAAAGAGCACGAGAGGTAAGAGAGTATTCCACACGTGGAGGTACTTCGGGGAATACCTTGCGACTGACGAAGCCATCCTCTTCAAGCGTGCGGAGCGTCTGCGTGAGTGACTTCTGCGAGATGTCGGGAATCTGACGTTGCAGTTCCTTAAAACGCACAGGCTCCTTGTGCTGCAGGTTGTACAGCACAAGGAGCGACCATTTGTCACCTACACGCGCAAGGACGTTGCGAATAGGGCAATCGGGGAATAATGCGTCTCTTATCTCTTTGTTCTTCTGATCTTTCTGTTGGTTCATTATTTATCCAATGGGATGATGTTAGCATCGTCCATGAAACTGGTGATAGGCTTTGCCTCGCACTGAATGCACATCATCACCATCTCTGCGTCAGAGGTGTTGCGCAATGCACGTACACCAGCAGGAGCCACACGAATGATAGAGCCTTCGCTTACTGCCATCTTCTCGCCATCGACCTCATACTCTCCCTTGCCCGAGATGATGACATAGATCTCTTCGTGGGTCTTGTGTGAGTGGAGGAAAGGTGCATCTTCGCCAGCAGCCAGACGCTGCAACGATGCTTCTGCACCCGTCATACCGAGTTCCTGACCAAGGAAAATCTTACCTTCTACGTTCTGCCAACCATTGAGGTTCTTGATTGCATAATTCTTCATAATGTACTGTTGTTTTGAGTTAATAACTTGTTGATTTTTCGAGTGCAAAGTTACTGATATTCTTCGGATTACGCAAGAAGGCACTTTTTCTCGCCTTGGTTACCTAAAGGTTAGCATTGGTCATTTCAGATGCTTACAAATTTGACTTTAAAGTATTTTAACTTCTATTTAAATGCGTTCTTTTTTATCCACCACCAGCGTTTGATGATGTGGCCGATGCATATGGCCAGAAATACCAAGCCTATCTTACCGTGAATGGCGCCAACGACGCTATGCTCCATTGATGCAAAGTTGTGCAGGAGTGAAGCGACACCGCTGACAAACATGAGCAGGAATAATGCGCAGAGCAGCTTTGTAGGCTTGCTTTTCAGTTTCTTAATCTTCTGCAGCCAGTTTTGCCAGCCGAAGTGCAAATACAGGTGAGTAATGAGCAATACAATCATCACCGAGCCTAATATGGCGTGAATAGCCATGTATTCAGCAAATCCAAAATTCGCTAATGGCTTTCCTCCGCATACTTCCATCTGGATAGATGAGACGAGCATCGGCAGGGTGACAAGCAACAAAGTAATGTTGCAGATTTTTAGTTTATTGGCTTTGGTCATAATTTTAGACGTTTTTGATGAATTTTGCAGGAACACCTGCTACCATTGTGTTCGGTTCAACATCCTTGGTCACTACTGAGCCTGCGCCCACAACGGCATTGTCACCGATGGTGACGCCGGGAAGGATGGTCGCTCCTGCTCCAATCCATGCTCTCTTGCCGATGTGTACAGGTTTGCACGTAATCACCCAACGGTTCACGAGGTCATGGTTGTTTGAAATGAGTTGGCAGTTGGCGGCAATCATTGCTTCATCTTCGATGGTGATGCCACCGGCAGACATCATTAGACATCCGTTCATGATGACGCAGTTTTTGCCGATCTTCACTTCATGGAAGCGGACACCTGTCAATGGTGTGTTCACTCGGCTGCCTTCTCCGATTGTAGGGAAAAGTTCCTTCACTAGTGCGTCGTATTCCTCAGTGTAAGGCATAGTGTGGTTCAGTTTGAACAACGTCTGTGCCTGTTTTTTAGCAAGTGCCAGTTCCTCTGGCGTTTGCTTGCTACAATCAATACGTTTTTCCTCCATACGTTATCTTAATCAGATGAATAGTTCGTTTTTCTTGCGCTCTGCACATCCTTTCTTGATGGCAAGGGTAATCATGGTGTGCATAATCTTTCCGATAGAACGTGCTTCGTTAGGACAGATGCTGACGCAACGCATACACGAGACACAAAGGTCTTTGTTTACTTTTCTCAGGTCAGTCAAAGGAATGGCACCAACAGGACATTGCTTTGCACACAAGCCACAGCCAGTACACTTTTTGTTTGCCGTCGGATTAGGACCTGCCATTGCCTTTTTGTATGGGAAGTTGCCCTTCAAAGCAGTTTCTGCAAGTGTCTTTCCTGCTTCAGCTGCATCCTTTATCTTCTCACCGAATGCCTTCAGCTCTTTTAGATCGTCTGCATCAGGTCGATTAGCTCCATATTTGCGGATGATACTATGCTCTGCAACGGCTCCTACTGCAGCAATGACATTGAAGCCCATCTCTTTGCAAGTCGTATAGAATTCAAGCAAAGCATCATCGTATGCTCTGTTACCATAGACAGCCACCACAGCACATTTTGTACCGTTAGCCTTAACCATGGATTTCAATCGCTCAATGGCGAGAGCCGGAATACGACCACCATAGACAGGTGCAGCTATGATAGCTAAATCATCCTTGCTCAGATTGGTTGTTGTAATCTCAGAAGCTGGTGCGCATAGTTCGATTCGTTCAACTTCGCCAGAAATGCCCGATGAAATAGCATCAGCCACTTTTCTTGTTCCTCCAGTAGGAGAGAATGTTATCTGTTTGATCATACTTTCTTATTCGTTTTTCAAAACTTTTCAATAATTATACCTCGTCTTATACTTTCTGTAATAGTAATATGAGACAAACAGGCACATGAACTCGCCAACGGCCAAAGCCAGCCAGATGCCATCGAGCCCGATAATGAGGGGTAGGACGAGCTTACTGATTATTCTGGTTAATGAGATTCACTACTACCTTCACCATCACATCCTTCTCATCCGGACGGCTTTCGGCTATCATAAGGGTGAGGGCTACGAGGGTATTGTCGGCAATGCGTTTGTGGCCGTCTTCGGCATAAAGGATGTGGTTGTTGTCCAAAAACCAGAGAAATAGCATCGCTGCAATGCGTTTGTTACCATCGCTGAACGAATGGTTCTTGACCACGAGGTATAGCAGCATGGCGGCCTTCTCCTCCACACTCGGGTAGAGATCCTCGCCACCGAACGTCTGGTAAATCTGGCCGATGGAGCTGTGGAACGACTCGTCCTTCTCATGCGCAAAGAGTGCCGAGCCGCCGAACTTGTCACGCAGCACGTTGATGGCCTCCATCGCACTCTCGTAGGTAGCACGGAAAGCCTCGCCCTCCGTCGTCTTCTCGATGCCCAGCGTCTGGTAGTCATAGTGGTCGAGCGTATCGAGGGCGTACACGTAGTCGCTCACTACATTCAGTAATCCGCTGTATTCGTCGTTCGTGACCTTCTCCTGCAAAGAGATGGCACGCGACATCAGCCGCACCACATCCTTCAGCTCGTTGTAGTGGTCCAGGCGTCGCTGGTCGATGACGTAGCCCTTTATGAGGTATTGCTTGAGGATCTTGTTTGCCCATCGTCTGAACTCTACACCTCGTTTACTTTTGACACGGAATCCAACAGAAACGATCATGTCAAGATTGCAGTACTCAACATCTTGCATCTGCACATGTCCTTCGATACGACCATATTTCTTGGGTGTCGCAAATTTTGCGACTACCGGTTCTCCGGCCAATTCTTCTTTAAGGGCGTTATTTACGTGCTTGGCAATTGTCTTGTAGTCACGACCAAACAGTGTGGCCATCTGTTCACGCGTGAGCCACACCGTCTCATTCTCCAGCTTCACATCGAGCTGTGTCTTGCCATCGGGTGCCGTATAGAGCACCACTGGGCAGTTGTTCATTTCTTCCATCATACTGATGTGTATTCTGATTGTTGTTTTTCAAATCCGTTGTTCCGAAGCCATTTCGTGACCGACTCCTCGTCGTTCGCAACGTTCATGCGCTTTCTATTGCGCCTGACGACGTTCTCGTAGTAACCCTTTTGCTCAAAACCAAATCCGCAGTCGCCAGCCACAATGAGTACGCTGCCCCTCATCTCGTACTGCACGCAAAGCTTGTTTACGAGAAGTTTGAACCTACCGTCACGTCGCCTGTGCACAGGGAGATCGAAGTTCTCTGTGCGATAGACCTTCGAGGTGTCAATGCCACGTTTTCCATCAAGGAAATACATGTAGCAATGCTGACACCCCTCGCTCACCTTGTGGCAGCCATGCCAGGGATTCCAGATGATCATTTTATATTCCGAGTTTCTTCAACCATGCTTTCACACTCTTCTTGTTTTTAATGTAATGACTGTTATTTCCGATGGGCAACCGATGCGGAAAGGTGCGGTACAACCTATACCTGCATTCACATACAACATTCGTCCGTCCTGATCATAGCGCCCGTCACATTCATTGAATGAGAGGTTTGCCAATGACCAGCCGAAAAGTCTTACCTGTGCCGCATGGGTGTGACCTGCGAGTGTGATCTGTGCATGTGACTTTTGCAGAACCTCGGCCTGCCAATGACTCGGATCATGCGTCATCAGTATGGTGAGCATACCGTCAAGTCCTGCCATCGCCTTGCTGAGGTCACCCTTCTGAATGGTTCTGAATCCTTGACCGCCATTAATGTTATCTACACCAGCAACGGATATAGAATCATTACCTTTCTTTATTATGTATGACTCATTCCTGAACACACGCCAGCCAAGAACCTCGCGCTCGTACTGCGTCAGTCGGTCGGCAGCAGCACAACGTTCCTGGTTATTGCGGTACTCTCGGTCATAGATGAAGAAGTCGTGATTGCCCAGCACGCTCAGCACCCCATCCTTGGCTTTCAGACTCTTCAATGCCTTTTCGTGAAGCTTTATGCCCTCCATGCTACCCGTTGTCATGTCACCTGTGAAGAGAATGATGTCGGCATTCTGGGCATTGACTTTGTCTATAATCTTCTGCAAGTCAGCCATATCTTTAAACGAATCCACATGCAGGTCACTGATGTGTATGACCTTGTAGCCATCAAAAGCCTTGGGCACATCTTGACTGGCATACTCTATCTGATTGACTTCCACACGGAATCTGCCAATGTGATGACCATAGAACAAGCTGCCCCAGATGAGCAGCAGAATGCCCAATGCCGTCCAACCAAACGGAGCATATGGTACATGATAGGTGAATAACTTGCCGATGCCCCATGACAGCAGCCACAGCACATTAGGCACTAGCCAGGCAAAGGTACCAAAGATTATGCCTGTCCAAATTACGGATCTCCACCACATGTTAATAATAAGTTGCTATACGTTCTTTATTAATTTCGCGGGATAACCTGCGTGCCGCCTGAAATGTTTATTACTCAGCAGGAGCCCACTTGCAACGTACAGGAGAAACGATAGCACCTTCCTCTTTAAGCTGCTTCATGGCTTTGTCAACTTCCTTGCGGTCGAGACCAGAAAGTTCTGCAATTTTACCTGCATTGAGAGGCTGACCTGCCTCTCTCATTGTTGCCAATACTTTGTCTTTTACTTCCATAATAATTATTTTTTTTGTGTGATTAAATATTTAAGTTTCGGATGTTGTCAAATAATACTTTATTCATAGGCAAGACAGCAAATTACAACTTGTGAAACTTGAATTAAATGTATTTTTGCCTAATTGCTTTTGGCAGTTTGGAAACAACAAGGTCGTATGACTCCTTAATCAAGCCTTCAACCAACTCTTTTTCCAACTGTTCGTAATACACATCACTCCAATGCTTTTTGTTCCAGTGCCATGCTGGAAGTATAGCGGAATAATGCTCTCGCAGTTCCTCGTTTCTTTCAGGAGTTAACTTCAAGGCAAACCGTGGCCGACCATCACTTATGTCATGCTTCCCTCCACCAAGCCAAAGGCAGAGGAATATCTTACCTTCTATGCGGTATGTTATGATGTCATCACCAAAAGGCTGGTCTTCGGTTACGCCGTTGATAGAGAGTGTATAATATCTTACTTGTTCAATGTCCATAGTTAAATGAGTTGGGTTGCCTATTTACCGATGCACCAATAGCAATCAGTTGAATATCAGCGTTCTACGTTTTTAATCGGTACAAGCACGTTTTTAGCAAATGTACCGGAAATAACGGAAAATGCAATCGCTTGATAATAAGCGGTTTGCAGAATCACCTTGTACCGCAATTTAAACTCGATTTTGGAGATTCCTCGTGGAATGTACTATCCCGCTGGATTTCAATGAGTTTCTCCCTGTACACTACAATATTTCAATAATGGAGCAAAGGTACGAATTTTTGCTGATAAGACGTGCCGTTAGCATCAGTTTTTATACACTACACAAACAAATCATCCATGGTAAGCATACTCTGGATGTTGTGAGTATCAGAACCTGGCGTTACTCCGTTCGAGGTAATCAGAGTGAGGTGTATTGTCTTCTGCGTCTCTGTTTCTGTTTGAAGAGTGTCAATGCGATTCTGCATCTTTTCTAGCTCCTCTTCATTAAGAGCATATTTACCTTTGCTATACTTCATCTCACATACATTGATGACGCTGTCATTTCGGTCAATGAGAAGATCTATCTGTGCACCTGGACCACTCCACGAGTGTGCTGTACTGATGACAGCACCGAAGCCAAGTGCCTTCTTGATTTGTTCGATGTGCTGAAGGCATACTCGCTCAAAGGCAAGTCCTGCCCAAGTATTGTGGAGAGTGGAATTGTACATGCTTGTCCAGAAGGTTTTGTCTCCATTTGCATTTTTCTGTGCAAATTGGAAATAGAATAGGGTATAGTTGTCCATAAGCTGATACATGGCATCTTTAATTTTTTTGCCTAGACAAGTGTATTTACGGATAAATCCACATTGTTCCAATTCTTTGAGAGCCTTACTGAAATGTTCGCTATCAGTTATCTTTGCTTTCTCCAGCAACTCATTTCTTACCATGCCCGCTTTCTTGGTGGACAAAGCATTGATAATAGCGATATGCAACCTAGGGTTTTTGAATAATGAAGCATAAAGAGCATTATACTCACTAGCAAGTTCGCCATCTTCTTCGAAGAACATACGGTCAAGATTCTGAGCTACGCTAAGTCCTTTCTGCATGAAACTCCAATAATATGGAATGCCGCCAATCGCCATGTATGCCTCCATGATGAGATTGCGTTTATAGCCAAATCCTTGACTCTTACAAAAGAGTTCGCATTCGTGGAGGGTGAAAGGATGAAGATGAATCTTTTTTGTCAAACGATTGTGAAGTCCACCATAGTTCATCACAATATTGTCTATAATCCATGATGTGGCACTACCACATACAACAAGGATGATGTCCTTGCGAGCCGTTGCCCAACTGTTCCAGAAGTGATCTAGAGCACGTATGAAGTTTGAACGTGTGGTGTCCATCCATGGAAGTTCATCTATGAATACTACTTTCTTGCCTTCTGGAAGGCTTTCAAGCCAATCTTCCAAGAGGTGGAATGCCTCATTCCATGTTTTGGGCAAGGCTTTGCGTCCCATGCCTACACGATACAACGACTGACGGAACTCTGATAATTGCTCTTTAAGAGGTGCGTCAAGTATTCCTGTATGTTGGAAAGCAAATTTATATTCAAAAGTCTCTCGTATGAGAAAAGTTTTTCCCACACGACGACGTCCATATACTGCAATGAATTCTGATTGACCGGATTCGAAGGCACTCAGCAAAGCTTCCTTTTCTTTTTCTCTACCTATGAGCATGGCGTAATTTGTTGAATTTTACGGGTGCAAAGTTATTAATTTATTTTCAAATAAAGAAGGGAAAACGCTAAAAATATATTTGAACTTGTCGGAAATCTATAATTTTGCGCATGATTTACGCCGACTACAAGTGTTTTTTCTGTATTAAACGAGCTGCGAGTATAAGCCAAGATACTATACTTTTCCTTAATCTCGTTTGTAGTGTAGAACTCAGTGATAGGCTTGCGTTCGGGCTCTGATAAATTCTGACATGTTGATTTAGTTTAATCGTTATACATTTTATGATAGCAGATCATCTAATGATAGCTTACCTTGAATCGAAGAAGTGTACATGTTCTGTTTTATTCCCGAAGAGGCTATCATTGTAAGGCGAAGAGTTTTCTTTGTTCCTGTTACTTCTCGAAATAAATCCCTACGTTCACGCAGCCATTCTACATAGTCTTTCTTTAACTCATACTCGTGGTCAGAATATTTCATCTCGCATAAATCGATAGCTTTATCTCCACGATCTATTATCAAGTCAATCTGAGCACTTTGTTCAGTGCCACTGTAAGTCCAGGAGCATACATCGCTGGCAATGCCGGATATTCCAAGCGCTGTCCTAATTTGATTGATGTGAAGAATGCATACCTGTTCGAAAGCATATCCTGCCCATGCATTACGCTTACCTTCTTCCATATTACTCCAGGCGTGTTCATTCATGCCATGATAGTTTTTGACAAATCGTAGGTAGAAGAGCGTGTACATGTCTGAGAGTTGATACAACATATCCCTCTCTTTCTTTCCGAATGCCTGATAACGGCGAAGGAAGTCGCATTTTACTAGATTGTCTAAGGCTTCCGTAATCTTACCACTATCTTTTACCTTTAGATGATCAATAAGTTCTGACCTTGTCATTCCCTTCAGTTTTGTTGCTAGTACTTCAACGACACGCCTATACAAATTTGCTTCATTGAACAGAGAATTAAAGAGGAAATTGTACTCAGTTTTCAGTACAGCATCCTGACTAAAGAAGAGATCGTCGATGTTTTGCCATAAAGTAAGCTCCGGTCGAAGAAGTGATAGATAAAATGGTGTACCACCGAGTATCATGTATGTGTCAAGAACATCTTTGCGATCCCATTCAATATTGATACTCTTTAGGTATTCCTCTGTTTCTTTCAGTGTAAAAGGTGCAAGGCGGATTGGTCGGGTGACACGGTTGTGTAAACCTCCCTTATCGCCAAGCAGTTTGTTTGTCATCCATGTCGTTGCACTGCCACATACAACTAATTTTAAGCCACGACGTTCTGCAGCCCACCCATTCCAAAACAATTCAAGTGCACGTATGAAACCAGATTTCGGGGTGTCAAGCCATGGAAGTTCATCTATGAATATTACTATTTTCTCCTTTTCGCAAACAGTATCAATGTATTCACGCAATTGACTGAAAGCCTCAAACCAATCTTTGGGCTTTGTCCTTTTTACTCCGCTATATTTAGCAAGTTGTTCTTGCCAAAGTTTCAGTTGCTCGGATCGTGAAATCTTATATACACCTGTTGCATAGAAATCGAAAGACTCTGAAAAGAATTGTTTTACAAGGAAAGTTTTTCCAATACGTCTTCGTCCATAAACAGCTATAAATTCTGCTTTATCAGATTCGATGCATTTTGAAAGTATGTCTTGTTCATGCTTTCTGCCTATGATTGTACTTTTGTAAGCCATATTACCTTTATTCTGATTTTGGTTGCAAAGTTAATAAAACAAATCGAAAAACAAGCGATAGTAGGGCGGTAAACCCTCAAAAAAAATGCGTTAGCGTCCTGTTATAGGTGGTTTTTGTGCGTTTTGTTTCTTGTTTTCGTGTCATATATAAAACAGTTATAGGGAAATTACAAAAGAGATTGAATCAACCATCTGAATGTTGAAACAATCTCTTTTGTAGTCAAAAGTTATTATTTGTCCCTTGCCTTCGGCTGTAGCCTTCCCACTGTTAGGGCGGCTTGGGGACTTGCCCCCGTTAGAATACGTTCGTGCTGGGCGAACAAAAAGTTACACTTTCTTACGTGGAAAGTGTAATTTATGGAGTTAGATTTACCAGAAGAACTATTGATGTGGAATTATACAATATTGATTATCAAGCAAATAATAGCAACGCAATCATACAATTATTGACTGTTAAAAACACTTAACAGGAATATGTAACCTATTGATATATAGACAGTTACAAGTTATTTGCCAATGCAGAAGTGGCTAAATATTTCCCCTAGCACGTCTTGGGTTGTGATTTCGCCGGTGATTTCGCCTAGGTAGTGGAGGGTTTCTCGTATGTCCTGGCTCACGAGGTCGCCGCTGATGCCCATGTGGAGGGCGTCGATAGCACGTGCGAGGGCTTCTTTTGCTCTCACTAGGGCCTCGTAGTGGCGGGTGTTGGTCACGATGACTGCGTCCTCGCCCACGGCGGGCAGTGCTGCCGCGTCGAGGATGAGCTGCTGCAAGCGTTCCACGTCGTCCTCTTGCAGGGCCGAGATGGCGATGACGCGTGTGCCCTGGGGAAGGAGGTGCTGCAACTTAACGGGACAACCGAGTTGTGCCGCACACTGACCAGAATCCTGGGATGAGGGGAGGGATTGTGCCGAGGGAAGCAGGTCGGCCTTGTTGATGACGGCGATGAGTTGCTTGCCCTCGCAGCGGGGCAGTATCTTGCTGGCAAGGTCGGCTATCTCGCTCTCGCCTGCGGTGGCGTCGATGACCCACAGCACGATGCGTGCACGCTCGAGTGATGTCCACGAGCGCTCGATGCCCATGCTCTCGACGGTGTCGTCGGTCTCACGCAGTCCGGCAGTGTCGATGAAGCGGAACATGGTGCCGCCCACGGTGATAGTGTCCTCGATGACGTCGCGCGTGGTGCCTTGTATGTCGCTCACCAGGGCACGGTCGTCGTGCAGCAGGGCGTTGAGGAGGGTTGATTTTCCGGCATTGGTCTGCCCCACGATAGCCACGGGGAGGCCGTTCTTTATCACATTTCCAGCCTGATAGGAGTCGGCAAGCCGTGAGATGACGGCATGTATCTCGCCAGCCAGGGCGATGACACTGCTGCGGTCGGCAAAGGTGACGTCTTCCTCGCTGAAATCGAGTTCGAGTTCCATGAGCGAGACGAAATGGATGAGGCGGTCGCGCAGGTCACTCAACTCGCGGCTGAACTTGCCACGCATCTGGTTCATTGCCACGCGGTGGGCTGCTTGCGACTGCGACGCGATGACGTCGGCCACGGCTTCGGCCTGCGACAGGTCGAGCCGTCCGTTGGCAAACGCGCGTCGTGTGAACTCGCCTCCGGCAGCAGCACGGCAACCGGCATCGATGAGCGTGGACACGAGTTGCTGCTGTATCCACGTCGAGCCGTGGCATGCTATCTCAATCACGTCCTCGCCGGTAAACGAGCGCGGGTTGCGGTACAGGGTGAGCACCACCTCGTCGAGCAGGTTGCCCTGCGAGTCGATGATGTGTCCCAGGTGCACGGTGTGGCTATCGCACTGGTCAAGGGGCTTGCCTTGCCAGCGGGTTGACACGATGTCAATGGCACGGTCGCCGCTCACTCGCACCACGGCGATGCCTCCCATGCCTTGCGGGGTTGATATTGCACATATTGTGTCTTGGTTCAGCGGATCGGTAAAGTTCATCGTCTTGGGGTGTATTCAGGCCATTGCTTAATGTTTTGCTTGCTCTCTATTGTCTGCTCCACGTCGTCGGGCAGGGCAGCCAGGAAATCGATGCCGGTGAGTCGTTCCACCTCGTCGATTGTGGTGGCGTAGTTGGTCCATGAGCGTTCCATCTTGCGGTTGCTCATCACGAAGGCGATGGCCTTGTTGCTGGCGGGGGCATATACCACCTTGAAGAACTGCCCAGGCACGGCTATATCATGGTTCTTGCCGGTCATCTTGGGGTTGTCGTCCACGATGGGGCCAGTGAAAATCACCAGTCGCTCGTTCTCGGCACCCCAGTTGTGTATAGCTTCCTCCATGTGCCGCCACTCACCGTCGTTGAGGTCATGGCGCTGCGGGCACATGTTGGTCATGTAGAAGCACTGCTTCATCGCCTTCTTGTCCCATCGCATGTCCATAGCAGGAGCCATGTGTCCGCGGTCGTAGCCAGAGTTCTTGTATTCCCACCAGTCGGGGCAGCCATCGACATCGTTGTCGCAGTTGAAGTCATAGTCGTCGCGTTTCTCGGCGTCGGGCGAGTTGGCCATAGCCACCTGTGTGTTGGTCAGCTCATAGGCCACGCAGTTGGGGATGCGCAGCGATGCGTTGAAATAGACCGTCATGTAGTCATATTCCACCTTTTGGTTGTCAACGTCACCGGGCAGAGTGATGTCGAGCAGCGACGCATCGCCCGTGGATTGGTATGCCCCGGTGCCGTCTTGGCGGGCAACGACTTCGTCGTGAGCCTGTGTTGAGCTTGCAGTCGTGCTATCCACGCAACCAGCCAGCGCCATCGACGCAACCGCAAGATACAGATATTTCTTCATTTTTCTATTCAATTTTCGATTTACAGCACAAAGTTAACCAATTACTGCCACATATTTGCCCCTCTTCACACATAAAAATGCGTTAAATCGCAAAAAAATGCCTGTCGTGCCACTCTTTATCAATTATATTGTGTAACTTTGAAGTCAGTTTCAATTAATCATGCGTAAAGTTCACAAGTTATGGCAGTAAAAAACCTGAATGGATCATCGGTAAGTTTCAAGCAGGACGAACTCATCAGTTTCGTTGAATCAACTCACACCTACACAGTAACCGGCCTGGGCGCCCTCACGCCTGTGAGCACAGTGATAGGCAAGTTCTTTGAGCCATTCAACGCCGAGTACTGGAGCCTGCGCAAGTGCTGGGGCAACGAGGTCGAGGCCGAGAAGATGCGCGAGCAGTGGGAAGCCAACGGCGCCCAAGCAAGCCAAGCAGGCACATTCATGCACGCAACCATCGAGAACTACCTCAACGGCATAGAACCGGCAGAGCTCACCTGCAACGTGACCTACCACGGCAAGCACGTGAGCATGGACAAGGTGGTCGATATTTCACGCGAGTGGTCTTTCTTCAAGAAGTTTGACCAGGAAACGCGCTACACCCCGTTCCGCACCGAGTGGCGCATCTATGACCCCGAAAAACTTGTAGCCGGCACCATCGACCTGCTGTGCTCGTGCGACGACGGCACCTACGAGATCTACGACTGGAAGCGCAGCAACAAGATCAACCCTGGCGAGGAAAACCGCTGGTCGAGCGGCATCAACGGGCTGGAACATCTCACCGACACCGCCTACACGCACTACTGCCTGCAACAAAACCTCTACCGCCACATCGTGGAAAAGAACTACGGCTTGAAAATCAGCCGCATGAACCTCGTGGTGCTGCACCCCGACTGCGGCGGCTACAAGATTATCCCCATCCCTCGCATGCAGCGCGAGGTGGACATTATCATGAACTCGCTTTGAAGCTTATTACAATAAATGGGACAAACCATTAAAAAACCTATTATAAAGATGAAAAAAATTAACCTTTCTTTCGTTGCTGTGCTTATCGTGCTTGCAATAAGCAACTTAGCAGCACAGGCAGCGCAATTCATGACTCCCAAGAGCGAGTTCCGCTCGGCTTGGGTCGCAACTGTGTGGTGTCTTGACTGGCCCGCCGAGGCTTCGCGCGGCACTGGCGAACTGAACGCCACCAAGATGAAACAACAACTTAACGTGCTGCTCGACTCGCTGCAACGCAACAATTTCAACGCAGTGAACCTGCAAGTGCGCTCCATGTGCGACGCATTCTACAAGTCGAGCTACGAACCCTGGTCAAGCTACATCAGCGGCGTGCGCGGTGCAGCTCCGGCGTTTGACCCTCTGGAATATGCAGTCGAGGAGTGCCACAAGCGCGGTCTCGAATGCCACGCATGGGTAAACCCCTATCGTTTCTCAACCGGCAGCGACTGGAACACTGCCCAGGACCAGGAACTCAAAAATGACGGCTGGCTACTCACCTACGGCTCTACAATCATCCTTGACCCAGGACAGCAGCGCACCATCGACCGCATCGTGAACGTGTGCAAGGAAATCATCACCAACTATGATGTGGACGGCCTGCTCTATGACGACTACTTCTATCCCAACGGCATCCCCACCAACAGCACCGCCGGTGACTACACCGAGTGGCAGCAGAGCGGCACATCGATGTCGATAGGCGACTGGCGCCGCGACAACGTGAACCGCATGGTCAAGGCCGTGTATGACATGATTCAGGAAACCCGCCCCGAGGTGCGCTTCGGCATCTCGCCCGCTGGCGTTGCGGCATCGTCGTCGAGCGTGGCATCTAAATATGGCGTTGAGCCTTGCCCCAAGGGCAGCGACTGGCAGTATAACGGCATCTTCAGCGATCCTCTGGCATGGATGAGCAGCGGCACTGTGGACTACATGTCGCCCCAGGTTTACTGGACCACCGTGAGCTCAAGCAACCCCTTCGAGCCCATCACCAAGTGGTGGAACAAGATGGCGAAGACCTTCAACCGCCACATGTATGTGTCGCACTCTATTTCTAGCCTCACCAAGAGCAGCAAGGGCACGGCTAACCCCCAGCCTTTCAGCTCCTACAATCAGGAATATCTCTACGACGAGTTTGCCAATGAGGTGGAAATCACCCGCAATACCAACCTTGACGGTGCTGCCGGCTCAATATTCTACTCTTGCAAGTACCTCTATGCAATGGGCGCTCCCGAAGCTCTTGCCAACTTCCTCAAACGCACCACCTACAAGCTCCACGCCTTGCCCCCCGCAATGCCTTGGAAGACTGGTAACAACCCTGGCCTCGTGACCGACCTTAAACAGGAAGGCACAACCATCAGCTGGCAAGGACACGAGAACGTGCGCTACACCGTCTATGCATTCCCCAAGACAATGGCTCACGAGAACTTCGACAAGAACGTGGAGTACCTGCTGGGCATGTGTTACGACACACAGTATGCCATCCCTGCAAAGTATCAGGAAAACTACCAGTATGCAGTGTGCGTGCTCGACCGCGTGGGCAATGAGTATGAGCCCGCGTTCCTGGGCAACAGCTACGACCCGCTGCCCGCACCCCAGCTTGTTTCGCCTGCCGGCGACGCACAGGTTTACGCACCCTTCGACTTCACATGGCAACCCGTTGAGGGCGCAACAAGCTACACCGTTGAGGTGGCAAGCGACGAGGCATTCTCTAACGTCCTGGGCACAGCCACTGTGACAGAGACAAGCGTTTCTTCGGCTCTGATCAAGAATCTGGAGAGCGGCGAGCTCACTTACTGGCGCGTCCAGGCTAGCGCCGAAGGCTGGGCCAACGGTGTGAGCGAGGCCCGCTCATTTACCCCCATCCTGCTCGAGATCACCGAGCCCTTCAACGGTCAGAAAGCCCTCGAGACCACCCTCACCGTGAAGTGGAACGCTCCCGACGCCACTACACTGGCAACCGTGGCATTTGCTACCAACGAGTCAATGGAAAGCCCCGTTTACACTGCACAGGCAGCCGGCGGCGAGCTCTCCGTTCCTGCTGGCAAGCTCAATGACGGAACCAAGTACTTCGTGCAGGTTTCGCTTCCCTTTGCCGGACAGACACTCGTTTCACCCGTGAGCGAGTTCACCACCCAGGTGAAGGCTCCCACATTTGCTTGTCCCGCCGCTAGCGGAGCACCCGTCTATGGCAGCGACTACATCAGCGTGGTTCCCCAGCCAGAGGCAGTGAGCTACACCGTGGAGATCTCTAACAGCGAGACCTCATGGGGCCGCACACGCTTCATCCAGACAATCACCGACGGCGCTGCTGTCAACACTGTGGCTTCGGCTCTCAAAGTCAACAGCAAGCTCATGACAGACGGTACAACCTACTATGCCCGCGCCAAGGCCACCTATCTCGACAACGACGGCGCTAACCGCAGCACCGACTACTGCGCAATAGTTCCCTTCGTTTACTATGCCGAGAAACCCGCCTTCAAACCTGGCGACGTGAATGGCGACGGAGATGTTGATGTGAAAGATTCAAACATCATGATCAACATCGTCCTGAACCATGATGACGCCAGCAAGTATGCCGGTCGTGCCGACGTGAACGGCGACGGTGTTGTCGATATATCCGACATCAACTTACTCATCAACATCATCCTGGGCAAGTAAAACAAGACTAAACGCAAGCTAGAATCTCTACGTGGTCATGTAGAGGTTCTAGCTAACTTATAACCACTACTCTATGAAACGTTCACTACTGGCAATAGCCGCTCTGATCACAACGCTTGCGGCAACCGCAGCGACACACACATGCCGATATTTCACCATCGACACCCCCGACGACAGCTGGACGGTGACACCCGACCACGGCCTGGGCGACATGGGTGCCCGCATGATGGTGTCGCGCAACGACGGCACGCAGGGACTCACCCACCTTGCCCGCATCGACTATGTGGACCGTCCGTTCACCCCGGCGAGTTACCTCGCCGCACAGGTTGTGAACAAGCGTGACAACTTCACCCACAGCGCCATCAACATAGGCACCGTGGCCGACACCACCTTTGCCGGTTACAATGCCAAGTGTGTGAACTTTGACAAAGACGCTAACGGCAGCATCTATCACTTTGCCGCCATCGCATTCAATGCCGGATGGGGCACTTACTTCATCATCCAGGGCCAGCAGGACGATGCTGCAACCATAGTGGGACGCATCACCTCGTCGATAAAGCCTGTGGCTCCCGTCCAGCCCACCTCGCTCGCCCAGCTAGTTGCGGCCGGCAAGGAATCGCTGGCACGCCGCAGGGCCGCGTGGGATGACGGAGGCGAAAAACTCATGGCTGTTTCGCTGCCCGACGATGCCACGGTGCAGCTCGACATCGAAGTGCCATTTGTCACCGCCGAGGCCATCGACCTGCCCACGTTTATCCAGACCAAGCGCAAGAACTGGATCAAGCACCGCAAGGAAATGGCGCTGCGCGACGGCATTATTGACCTAGCAAAGAAAGAAGGACGCAGCATCAAGTATGTCTATCGCGAGACCCGAGGCAAGGAAATAGGCACAATGGTTATACTCCAGGAAGAGATTAGAGATTAAAGATTAGAGATTAGAGATTAAGGATTAATCGATAAATCGAGTTATCGAAACTTCGAAAAAATATTATGGTAAAAGTTAACGATATAGTTAGATTTCTCAATGATGTGGGCGGTGGGCGCGTGTCGCGCATCGACGGCAAGACCGTCTATGTCGAGGATGAGGACGGATTTGAGCGCCCCGCTCTTGCAAAGGACGTGGTCATCGTGGGCGAGGCTGCCAGCAAGGCATCGACCTATGAGCGTCCGCTCGACATCAAGAGCAAACTCGTGCAACCCGACGAACCAGCGAAACGCAAAGAGGTGGCGCCGGCGCCCGAACCCGTGATTGAGACTCCCGAAGGGGAGAAACTTAACATCATCCTCGCTTTTGAACCGCGCGAGATCAAGCACCTCAACACCACCACATTCTACACATCGCTGGTCAACGACAGCAACTACTTCCTGTATTTCACCTACATGACCCGCAGCGACCTCGACACGCAGTGGACGGTGCGCTACCACGGCATTGCCGAGCCCAATTTCATCGTTGAGCTCGACGAGGTGGGACACAAGGACCTGGGCAACATGACCCACGTGGCGGTGCAGTACATTGCCTTCAAGCAAGGCAAAGAGTTCGCGCTCAAGAATCCTGCGCTTGTGAACCGCAAGCTCGACTTCACCAAGTTCTACAAGCTTCACTGCTTCGGCGACAACGATTACTTCGACACGCCGGTGCTCACCATCGACATCACACGCAACGACCTGCCCACGCGTGAGATGCACATCGACAGCGGTGCACTCGAGACAGCCATGAAGCAAAAGAAAACCGACGAGCGCATTAACCGCAAGCCCATCTCGCGTCCCAACGAGAACCACCGCAACGAGACCATCATCCAGGACCTGCACATCGCTGAGCTCATCGACAACCTGGCAGGCATGACCAAGGCCGACATGCTCAACTACCAGATTGACAAATTCCACGAGGTGATGCGTGCCCATCTCAAACACACGGGCCAGCGCATCGTGTTTATCCACGGCAAGGGCGAGGGCGTGTTGCGCCAGGCCATCATGCGTGAGCTCAAGCGCCACTACCCCCACTGCGAGGCACAGGACGCCAGCTTCCAGGAATATGGTTTCGGCGCCACACAAATCACCATCCACCACAAGAAATAACGCAAGATATGATATTCTGGTTTTCAGGCACAGGAAACAGCCAGTGGGTGGCGCAGCAACTTGCCGCGACACTCAACGACACACTTGTTGACATTGCCCAGGCAACACTGGGCCAGCAACACAAGTTCACGCTCAAACCCGGCGAGAGCATCGGTTTCGTGTTTCCCGTCCACTCGTGGGGACCGCCACCGCTGGTGTGCAAGTTTGCCCAGGCACTCCAACTCGACACTTACACCAGCAGCACGCATTGCTACATGGTAGCCACCTGCGGCGACGACACTGGCCTAACGGTGGAAATACTGCAAAAATCGCTGGGCAGCATCAAGCTCAATGCAGCATTCTCCGTGCAGATGCCCAACACCTATGTGTGCCTGCCAGGATTTGACGTTGACGACTATGCCACCGAGGGGCAGAAACTCATGGCAGCCAAGTCACGCGTCGAGAAAGTGGCAACAAGCATCGCCGAGCGTCGCAACGTCATCGACGTGGTGCGTGGCAGCATGCCGTGGGCCAAGTCGCGCATCATCAGGCCGCTCTTTGTGGCAGGTGGCATGAACGACCGCAATTTCCGCTGCGATGCCAGCACATGCACCCACTGCGGCAAGTGCGCGCAGCAATGCCCCTTGCGCAACATCACTCTCAACGCCCAGGGCACACCGCAATGGCAAGGCAACTGCACCATGTGCCTGCGATGCCTGCACAAATGCCCTGCCAGAGCCATCAATTATGGCACCGCAACGGTCAAGAAAGGACGTTACTATTTCAAAGACAAGAAGTGATGGCACGCTTTTTGCACAAGCGATAATAAAGATTTAATTCTATGAATAAGATACTCAAATGGGTGCGTAACATCATTATATTCTTCTTCGTTTCGACCATAGGCATGGTCGTTGCGTTCAAGTATATTCCCGTTTACTACACCCCGCTCATGTTTATACGCTGCGGCGAGCAGCTCTCCCGCGGCGAGTCTCCGCGCATTCAGCACAAGTGGGTGCCGCTGGAGGAAATGTCGCACAACATGCCGCAGGCCGTCATGGCAAGCGAGGACAACCTGTTCCTGCAACACAACGGTTTTGACATCGACCAGATTCTCATCGCCAGGCGCGAGGCACAGCAAGGCAAGCGCGAGCGAGGAGCCAGCACCATCAGCCAGCAGACGGCAAAGAATGTGTTCCTGTGGCCGGCACACAGCTGGGTGAGAAAAGGACTCGAAGTCTATTTCACCGTGCTCATCGAGTGGGTGTGGGGCAAGGAACGCATCATGGAGGTGTATCTCAACAGCATCGAGATGGGCGACGGAATATATGGCGTGGCAGCCGTGAGCGAGGCCAAGTTTGGCACCGACCCGGCAGCGCTCACACCCAAGCAAGCCGCGCTCATCGCCGTGACCCTTCCCAGTCCGCTCACCAGAGACAGCGCTAACCCCACGCCGTGGATGAACAAGCGCAGCAACAAAATCATTGACCTGATGGGCAAGGTGACGCGATTCCCCTATCCCGAGGCCAAGGAGGACAACAGCAGCAAGCAGCAACCTGCCGACTCAAAGAAACATCACAAGAAAAAAAGCAAGAAAAAAAGGAAATAATACTTGCAATTCCAATAATTAGTATTAATTTTGCAAGCACAAACCATAGTGCACGGGGCACTAGCTCATCTGGTAGAGCGCAACACTGGCAGTGTTGAGGTAAGCGGTTCGAGTCCGCTGTGCTCCACAACAAATCCGGCTAGCAATAGTCGGATTTGTTGTTTATGGTGAGGGCTATTCAGGCACCGAAACCGTCTCTCCACCCTTAAAATATTCTCACGCAGATTGCGCTGATTACGCAGATTTTGTATTTTTAGTTAATTTTTCAGTAAATTTCAAGCGCAGCGCCATCTGGGTGATTTTTTTGACAGAAGAACAAAAGAACAAAAGAAAGTAACTATTCAGCAATACGATTTTACATATAACAGCTATTATCCTTCATGCAATTCGATGTTCTTCTGCCCGAAATCGGGCAAGTGCAATAAAGTCTTG
>JAGHSP010000170.1 GCA_018065815.1 Candidatus Sodaliphilus limicaballi
GAGAAATATAAATATAAATATTATAATAACTTTTTAATTAACAAATCATGGGAAGAATTAATTGTTTCATTCCTTTTGCCAATGCCGCACAGGTACAGGCAACTATCGAAGGCCTTAAGGCTAACGAACTTGTAAACAAAATCTATCTGCTTGCCAATGCTGACGCTGAGGGCACAGTGGAGGGTTGCGAGGTTATCAATATCAACAACCTCACATCTACTGCAACAATGAAGGCTATCGCTGAGAAGGCTGACGCTGACTTCGCAATGGTTTACACCAAGTATGTAAGCCTCAAGTTTGCTCCCTTCGCAATCGAGCGTTTCGTGAAACTCGCCGAGGACAGCCAAGCAGGCATGCTCTATGCTGACCACTATAACGTAACTGAAAAGGGTGCCGACAAGGCTCCTGTCATCGACTATCAGTATGGTAGCCTTCGCGATGACTTCGACTTTGGTTCTGTTCTGTTCTTCTGCTCATGCTGCTTGAAGAAGGCTGCTGGCAACCTGAAGAGCGAATATGAGTTCGCTGGCCTCTATGACCTGCGCCTCAAGCTGTCGCAGTTTGCCGAGATCTGCCACATCAACGAGTTCCTCTATAGCGACGTAGAACTTGACACCCGCAAGAGCGGCGAGAAGATCTTTGACTATGTTGATCCCCGCAATCGTGGCCGCCAGATCGAGATGGAGGCAGCTTGCACCGAGCACCTGAAGGAAATAGGCGGTTACCTGGCACCTGTAAAGGAAGACGGCACCCCCAACTTCAAGCACATCGAGTTCAACCAGGGCGAATTTGAGGTAGAGGCTACCGTGATGATTCCCGTGCGCAACCGCATCCGCACTATCCGCGAGGCTATCGACAGCGTGCTCATGCAGAAGACCAATTTCAAGTTCAACCTCATGGTTGTGGACAACTGGTCAACCGACGGTACCCGCGAGGCTATCGCTGCCTACACCGACGAGCGTCTCATCCACATCATCGCCGACTATCACGACATGGGCATCGGTGGTTACTGGAACCTTGCTGCTCACCATGAGAAGGCTGGTAAGTTCATCGTGCAGCTCGACAGCGACGACCTGTACAAGGACGAGAACACATTGCAGACAATGGTTGACGCATTCTACGAGCAGAACGTTGCTATGGTAGTGGGCACTTACCAGATGGTAAATGCTAAACTCGAGGAGATTCCCCCCGGCGTGATCGATCATAAGGAGTGGACACCCGAGAACGGCCGCAACAATGCCCTGCGCATCAATGGTCTGGGTGCTCCCCGTGCATTCTACACACCCGTGTTGCGCGACGTGAAGATTCCTAACACTAGCTACGGTGAGGATTATGCTCTGGGTCTGAACATCTCTCGCGTTTACCAGATTGGCCGCGTTTACTTCCCCGTTTATCTGTGCCGCCGCTGGGACGACAACAGCGATGCATCGCTCGACATCGACAAGATGAACCGCAACAACCTCTACAAGGATCGCATCCGCACTTGGGAACTCCAGGCTCGCGTTGCGATGAACAAGAAGTGAGGTTAAAAGTTTAAGGGTTTAAAGGTTTAAAAGTTTAAAGGTTTAAAGGTTTAAGAGTTTAAAAGTTTAAAGGTTTAAGAGTTTAAGAACGCCCTTCGGGCTTTAAGATTTTAAGATTTTAAGATTTTTGGGCTTTAGGACTTTAAGACTTTTATAGACTGAAAGAAATTATCCGAAATTATTCAAAATTATTTTTCGGTATATTCGACAAAATCTGTTGTTAATATTTTTTCTGATTTAGGATAGTTTCTTTCAGTTTCCTTTCTTCGACTGAAAAATTATGCAACAACAAGTTCATGACTTGATAGATCGCCAGCTGCGCGACTGGGACACCGCACGTGAAAACTATGCGGCGCTGGGTCGCGTGCGCTTGCGCGATTCTGAGATCGCAGGACGCAGTGTTGTTGTGATGCAGTATAACCCCGAGCGCAAGCGTTCGAGCGGAGCCAGCGTTGACGCGGCGTCGCTCATGGCTCGCCCGTGTTTCCTGTGCAAGGAGCACCAGCCCGTGGAACAGGAGACGATAGAGTGGGAGGGACGTTACAAGATTCAGGTGAACCCTTATCCTATCTTCCCCGACCACCTCACTATCTCCGCCCTGGAGCACACGCCGCAGAGCATCGCTGGGCGTCGCATCGACGACATGCTCAACCTGGCACGCCTGCTTGACGACTTCGTGCTCTTCTACAACGGGCCTCGTTGCGGGGCTTCGGCACCCGACCACATGCACTTCCAGGCAGGCAACAAGGGATTCATGCCCTTGTGCGACGAGGTTATGGACGAGTCGCTGTGGACCCCCGAGCAGCTGTTGCTCACGAGCAAAGAAGGGTTCCTCGGGTTTACCGACCAGCTGGGACGCAACTTGTTTTTCATCAAGGCCAGCGAGAGGGTAGTGGCCTCATTGCTCTTTGCCCGCTTGCAGCTTGCCATGATCGTGGCCAGCGGCAATGCTGATGACGAGCCCATGATGAACGTGCTGTGCTGGTGGGAACAAGGGAACTACTGCATCGTGGTCTTTCCCAGACGCAAACACCGTCCCGAGTGCTATGGCGAGGGCGACGGGCAGATGCTCGTGAGTCCGGCATCGGTGGATATGGGGGGCGTGTGGGCTATACCTGTGGAGAAAGACTTTGAAGACATCACCGGCGACCAAGTGCAGGGCATCTACGACGAGCTGTGCATGGATGGAGCCGGAATGGTGAAAATTATTGAAACATTAATACAACTAGATTAAACAATCAAACTATTATGTGTGAAGTACCACGAGTGCGCGTGGGCATCATGAGTGAGCCCGCAATAGACTTTGTCCTGAACAACGAGTATAAACTGGGCGAAGAGTCATATACTGGCGTGCAAAGCGTGCGTTGTGTAGATGGCAAGGTGGAGTGGAACGGCGTGAAATATGACGACCTTCACTTTGTGCCAGTGAACGAGGAAAGCGATTCGTTCACGTTGCGTGACGTTACCATAGGCGTGAGTTTCCACTGGCGCCGCAAGGAAAACCAGACATTCCGTGGAGCGCTTCACATCATCGTCGAGGACGACAAGCTCACGGCGGTGAATATCCTCTCGGTGGAGGAGTATCTGCTCAGTGTGATTTCAAGCGAGATGAGTGCAACGGCATCGCTCGAGCTGCTCAAGGCTCATGCTGTGATTTCGCGCAGCTGGCTGCTTGCCCAGATTAACCCCGAGAACACAGTTGCGGCATCGTGCAGCTGCGACGATCATCCCCGCTACCGCGAACTCGCTGCTTGCAACACCGCGGGCGAACTCGTGAAGTGGTGGGACCACGACGACCACAAGAACTTTGACGTGTGTGCCGACGACCACTGCCAGCGCTACCAGGGCATCACTCGTGCCAGCACCGAGACTGTGCGCGACGCAATCAAGGCCACCTGGGGACAGGTGCTCATGCAGGGCGGACTGCTGTGCGACGCGCGATTCTCGAAGTCGTGCGGCGGCGTGTATGAGGAGTTTGAGAACTGCTGGGAACCCCGTCACCATGACTACCTCGTGGCACGACGCGACGGAGAGGATGAGATGGATTTTCCCGACCTTACCCGCGAGGACAACGCTGCCGAGTGGATTCTCTCCTCGCCCAAGGCTCATTGCAACACTAACGACAAGGAAATCCTGTCGCAGGTGCTCAATGACTATGACCAAGAAACTACCGACTTCTACCGCTGGTCGGTTGAATACAGCGGTGAACAACTTGCCGACCTTATCAAGCGTCGCACAGGCGACGACTATGGTCGCATCAAGGACCTTCAGCCCGTGGCTCGCGGCACAAGCGGCCGCCTTTATAAATTGAAGGTGGTGGGCGAGAACATGAGCCGCACCATAGGCAAGGAACTCACAATACGCTATGCATTGAGCGAGAGCGCTCTATACAGCTCGGCATTCGTTGTGGAAAAACACGATGTCGATGAGGACGGCTATCCCGCCAAGTTTGTGCTGCGCGGAGCTGGCTGGGGCCACGGCGTGGGTTTGTGCCAGATAGGTGCCGCCGTGATGGGTGCCAAGGGCTATGACTACAAGCAGATACTGCTGCACTACTTCATTGGCGCTGACATCGATAAGCAGTATTGACGCGTGCTGGCGCGCGCACGAAACGCTTCGCTACGAAACGCTTCGCTACGAAACGGCCACTGCGTGGCCTACGAAAGACGGCACTTCCGGCACTTCCGGTACTTCCGGTACTTCCGGTACTTCCGGCAAAAATGAAAATAAATTAAAAAACAAAATAGATATGAAAGAAACCGTTAAAACTAAATCTCCCTGGTGGTGGGTACCCACTTTGTACTTCGCTGAAGGTGTACCTTACTTTGTTGTAAACAATATTTCAGTGATGATGTTCACAAAGATGGGCGTGCCCAACGGAGACATGTCTTTTTTCACTACTTTGCTCTATTTCCCTTGGTTCCTTAAAGGTATTTGGAGTCCTGTTGTTGATGTGGTAAAAACTAAACGCTGGTGGATTGTAGCGATGCAGATCCTCATGACTGCAATGATGATTGCGCTCACACTTACTCTTCCCAAACCTGATGTTGTAGCCGGTCAGGATACGTCTATCAGCATCTTTTGGTTTACACTGATACTGTTTATCGTTGCAGCCTTTGCATCGGCGACACACGATATTGCTGCCGATGGTTATTATATGCTGGCTCACAGTCCCAGCAGTCAGGCAGCCTTCATAGGCGTGCGCAGTGTGTTCTACCGTGTGGCTTCAGTTTTTGGTCAAGGTGTCCTTGTGTATATTGCTGGTAAGGTTGAGACTAACACAGGTGATATTCCCTGGTCATGGCAGGTGACCCTGGGTGTGGCTGCTACTGTATTTTTCCTGATTACTCTGTATCACACATTTACATTGCCACGCAGTGCTGATGACAAGCCTCGCATTGATGCCGATGCGGCTGGTTCGGCTAAAGCTAATCTTGTGGAACTTGCTAACTCGTTCAAAACATTCGTTAAGAAACCTGGTGTGCTTCTGGCTATCGCATTCATGCTTCTTTATCGCTTGCCCGAGGGTTTCTTGATTAAGCTATGTCAGCCTTTCCTCGTAGATCCCAATGGATTGAACCTTCCTACTGAAGACGTTGGTACGATCTATGGTGTCTTTGGTGTGATAGCATTATTGGTTGGTGGCATTCTTGGTGGAGTGTATTCATCTCGCGTGGGTCTTAAGAAATCGCTGTGGGTGATGGCTGCGTTCATGACTCTGCCTTGCCTCACCTTTGTTTACTTGGCAATCGCTCAGCCTACTAATCACCTGATCATTACTATTGCACTTTGTATTGAGCAATTTGGCTATGGCTTCGGCTTTACTGCCTACATGCTTTACATGATGTACTTTAGCGAAGGCGAGTTCAAGACATCTCATTATGCTATCTGTACTGCATTCATGGCACTGAGCATGATGCTTCCCGGCTTTGTGGCTGGTTACATTCAGGAAGCAATCGGTTATGTCAACTTCTTCTGGATGGTAATGGCTTGCTGTATTGCCACCCTTCTTGTAACCTACTTCGTTGACAAGAAAATCGACCCCAACTACGGCCGCAAGTAATTCGAGATTGGTTAATGGCAAAGAAACTATACATAATAGCAGGTCCCAATGGTGCCGGTAAAACCACGGCATCGTTGACCTTGCTGCCTGTTCTCAACTGCACACAGTGGGTGAATGCCGATGAGATTGCAAAAGGGTTATCTCCATTTGCCCCCGAGAGTGTCGCTGTTGAGGCAGGTCGCTTGATGCTACAACGTATAGAAGTATTGCTTGCTGCTGGCGAGTCATTTGCTATAGAAACAACACTTGCTACCCGTTCTTATCATAAGCTCGTAGAGCGTGCTAAGGCGTTGGGATATGAGGTGGAATTGATATTTTTCTATTTACCATCTCATGAGGTGTCAATTAAACGTGTCGCTTATCGTGTAGAACATGGAGGTCACAATATCCCTGTTGAGATAATCAAGCGTCGTTATAAAGCAGGTCTCAAAAACTTGCGTGACATCTATATGCCCATCGTTGATAAATGGACTATATATGACAATTATATTTTTCAGCGATTTGTTGCAACAGGCAATAAGGGCACTTGTGTAGAAATTCAAGACCAAGATTTATTTAACAAAATTATGGTAAAGGAATCAAGTACACCATATTTGAGTGAGCGTGATGCGATGATGCTTGATGCTTGTCGTCGTGGAGTGATTAATATGCTCAAGGAACGTGCTCTGCATGGTGACACTGTGATTATGGCCGATGGTAATGGAAACCCAATCAGGGTTCTTGCTCAAGAAATTCTTGATAAAAATCCAAATTTTGACCACGATGTGGTTTATACTCCTGTTGAATAATATTTAATAGAACATAATTATGAAAAAGATATTTGCAACAATAATGGCTGTGTGCGCAGTGGCGTTGATGGCTGGCGCGCAGGATTGTGGTAATCATTGCGGTGGTGCCGTTAAGGTTAAGCCTGGCGTTGAGGTGCTGCGTGACGGTGGTTTCAAGGTGCTTGATGGCAAGCGCGTGGGGTTGGTTACTAATCCCAGCGGCATTGACAACGACCTGAAATCAACTGTTGACATCATCAACGAGGCAGGCAACTGCAAGCTCGTGGCGCTGTATGGTCCCGAGCATGGCGTGCGCGGCAATGCTCATGCCGGCGATGCTGTGGGCGATGCGGTGGATCCTAATACTGGCATCAAGATGTATTCGCTCTATGGCAAGACCCACAAGCCCACTGCCGAGATGCTCAAGGACATCGATGTGCTGGTCTATGACATCCAGGACATAGGCTGCCGCAGCTACACTTTCTATGCAACCATGGGTGTGTGCATGGAGGCATGTGCCGAGAATAACAAGGAATTTGTGGTTCTTGACCGTCCCAATCCCCTGGGTGGCAACAAGGTGGAGGGTAACCTCGTGGAAGAAGGCTATTTCTCGTTCGTGAGCAAGTATGCCATTCCTTATCTTTATGGCCTCACTCCCGGCGAACTTGCGCAGTACCTCAACGGCGAGGGTGTGATCAGCAAGAAGGCTGGCAAGCCGTGCAAGCTCACCGTCGTGCCCATGGAGGGCTGGAAGCGCAGCATGAAGTTCCGCGAGACCGGTATGCCCTGGGTGGCTCCTTCACCCCAGATTCCTGCTCCCGAGAATGCTTTCTTCTATCCCGTGTCGGGCGTCATAGGCGAGCTCTATATCTTCAACACCGGCATTGGTTACACCTTGCCATTTGAGACATTCGCAACATCATGGATCGACGCCGACAAGCTGTGCGAGAAGATGAATGCGCTCAACCTGCCCGGCATCAAGTTCCGCCCTATCAACTACAAGCCCTTCTACGACCTCTCGTGGGTGGTAGAGAAAGAAAAGGGCAAGGAGGTGCATGGCGTGCAGACCTATATCACCGACTTTGACAAGGCCGAACTCACCCTCGTGCAGTTCTATTTCTTGCAGGTGGTACATGAGATGTACCCCGACGTGACACTGTTTGACCAGAACCCCAAGCGCTTCGGCATGTTTGACAAGGTGTGTGGCACCAAGGAGATACGCGAGCGTTTCAGCAAACGCTACAAGGTAGAAGACATCAAGGACTACTTCAACAAGGACACCGATGCATTCAAGTCCAAGTCTTCAAAGTATTATCTGTATAAATAATAGCTAGAAAATCTAGAAAATCTAAAAAATCTAGAACTTCTAG
>JAGHSP010000439.1 GCA_018065815.1 Candidatus Sodaliphilus limicaballi
GGTAATAATATAATAAATTTCGTTCCTTTGTTCACTTCGCTCTCGGCTTTTATTGTGCCGCCAAAGAGAGTGACCATTTTGTGGACATAAGCAAGTCCAAGTCCAAACCCCTTCACGTCATGGCGGTTGCCGGTGGAAACGCGGTAGAACTTTTCGAATATCTTTTTCAAGTCCTCACGCTTGATGCCTATGCCGTTATCCTCAATGACAATCTTTATGTGATCCTCATCGGGGTTGGATGTGATGACATTGAGTTCTAGCGGCACATCCTCTCGGCGATATTTGATAGCGTTGTCGAGCAGATTGAAAATCACATTAGTGAAATGCATCTTATCCACATTGATAATGGGATCTTCGCTTTCAAGCGTGGCGCTAATACTGCCTCCATACTTTTCCACCTTGAGTTTGAAGGTATTAATAACACCGTAGATAATCTCATCAGCATTAATCTCCTCTGGCTTCATTGTGGCATTCTTGCGGTCAAACATGGACATCTGCAACACCTTCTCAACCTGGAAACGCAATCGCTTGGTCTCATCGTTGATGACCGTTGAAACATGCTTGAGCATTGCAGGGCTCTTGCGCACCGAATCATCATTGAGCATCTGCGCCGCAATAGATATTGAAGATATGGGAGTCTTGAACTCATGAGTCATGTTGTTGATGAAGTCATTTTTCATCTCGGTGAGTTTCTTCTGGCGGAAAGCAACGATGATGGTGAAAATAAAGATAACCAGCAATACGAAGGAGAACATGAAAGACGGAATCATGAACTTCACCGTCGAGAAAATGTAGTCGCTTTTAGTGGGGAAGAACACATTTAGATAATATATCTTTCCCTCCGGATCATTGTGAAAGAGTTGCTGCTGGTACACGTCTTCCATGTCGTCGGGGGAGTACTCGGGCGACTGGTAAACGATGCCCGAACTCTTATTGACAACAGCAAAGCCAAATGGCAGCTGCGGCAACCCATTGTTGGCAAACTCGGTGTTGAGATATTCACGCACTGTCGCCGAATCGGCACGCTCACTGATGGGACGATCGCTCGACTGCGACAATATGTTAAGGATAACCTCATTGAGCAGGCCTTTTTGATACAGATATTGTCCTTTGAGGATTTCCTGTTTGGTCTGATAACTATCATTGAGGTCTTTAATAGGACTCAAGTTGGAACGCTTGGGCACTTTAATTTCATCTACCGATAATCCTGTGTCAACCTTGTCATTCGGCAAGTTGAAATCGTTGGTGATAGCATCGCTGGCAATACTATAGGTTGCTGATGCTTCCTTTAAATCTTGGTCTAGGTAATATTTGGTCTCATTCTGTTCAAGCATAGTAGTCACACTATACATGCTGCGCACCACAATTTCCTTGAATTGCTCGTTGCGCATCTTGATCATGTTTTCCATATACATGATCTGCATGAACAGCAAACCGATCATGGCAAACGCCATGACTATGGTCAAAAGCCAAATAGTTGATTTTTTCATACTGTGTAATTATCAACAAAAAATTAACATTACGGCACAAAATTAACAATTAAATGTGAAAATGCAAAAAATATTATCTCTTTTTTTGCAGTAACACCTATATAATATTATAAATCGGTGTTTTTATCCACCAATTCAGTGATTTTTACTACAAAGAGTGCCTGCCATGGAGGGCAAGCACTCTTATTTGTGATAGAATAACTATTTTAATATCAAGGCTCGCGTCCTTCAACGATAGCCTCGGTGTCGTGAGCAATCATATATTCCTCATCGGTCATGACAACAACAACTTTCACCTTGCTGTCGGGGGTACTGATAACACCTTCCTTGCCACGCCAAGTCTCGTCGTTTACTTTCTCATCGAGTTTTACACCCAGGTATTCAAGGTTGCGGCAAACAACTTTGCGGGTTCCATACTGGTTTTCGCCCACACCACCAGTGAATGCAATGATGTCTACACCATTTAGTTCGGCGGCATAAGCACCGATATATTTGAGAATGCGCAGTTCATACATGTCAAGAGCGAGTTGTGCCTTGGGATCGCCTTTCTCTTCGGCAGCCTCGACGATTTCGCGCATATCACTCGAGATTCCAGTAACACCCAGCACGCCACTTTCCTTGTTGAGGATGCCGAGCATGTCTTTTGCCGAGAGGTTGTGCTTCTCCATGAGGAAGAGCAGGGCTCCGGGGTCAACATCACCCGAGCGAGTACCCATCATGAGACCCTCGGTGGGAGTGAGACCCATAGTGGTATCTACGCACTTGCCATTCTTAATGGCCGAAATGCTTGCACCGTTGCCAATATGACAGCAGATAATTTTCTTGTCCTCGGGTGACACACCCAGCATTTCACACACGCGTGATGCAACAAAGCGGTGGCTGGTTCCGTGGAAACCATAGCGACGCACGTGGTCTTCGGTGTAGAATTTCTCGGGCAGAGCATATCGATAAGCCGCAGGAGACATAGTCTGGTGGAAAGCAGTATCAAACACGCCCACTTGGGGAACATTAGGAAGAACTGCGTCGATAGCTTCAATGCCTTGCATGTTCACAGGGTTGTGAAGGGGAGCAATGCCATAACATTCTTTAATCATCGCCTTAACCTCGTCGGTAATGAGCATGCTCTTGCTGAACTTCTCGCCGCCGTGCACTACACGATGGCCCACAGCATCGATTTCATCAAATGACTTGATGCAGCCATACTCTTCATGAGTAAGAACGTCAAGTATTGACTTGATTGCGCCCACATGGTCAGTGATGTTAAGGGGAATGATTTTCTTGCCGCCGTCCTCAAACTTGAGCTTGATGAATGCATCGGGGAGACCGATTTTCTCCACGCCGCCCTCTGCGAGAGTCTTATTGGCCTTGATCTCGATGAGCTTATACTTTACCGAACTGCTACCGCAGTTTAACACTAATATATTCATAGTTTTATCTGTTAAATTATGGTTATTACTTGTTTATGGCTTGGTTGCATGTGAGAAGGATTGTCTTGTAGATGTCTTCCTCGTTACAACCGCGAGAGAGGTCGTTGACAGGAGCAGCAAGACCTTGCAGCACAGGACCTACTGCTGTCACGCCGCCTATGCGCTGAACGAGTTTATAGGCAATATTGCCAACCTCAAGATTGGGGAACACGAGAACATTAGCTTTTCCAGCGATTTCACTACCAGGGGCTTTGCTTTGTCCCACCGAAGCAACGATAGCAGCATCGGCTTGGAGTTCGCCGTCGATTTTGAGATTGGGGTTGAGTTCAAGCGCAAGGCGGGTAGCCTCAACTACTTTATCAACTTTTTCGTGCTTTGCACTGCCCTTTGTAGAGAAACTGAGCATAGCGATGCGGGGCTCGATGCCGGCAAGCGCACGTGCAGTCTTATCGGCCGACACGGCGATCTGTGCAAGTTCTTCGGCCGAGGGGTCGGGGAGAACAGCGCAATCGGCAAACACCATCACTCCATTGTCGCCATAGGGCGAACCTTCGGGCATCATCATGATGAATGCACCTGACACAACCTTAATGCCAGGAGCAGTCTTGAGAATCTGGAATGCAGGGCGCAACACATCGCCTGTGGTGTTACCTGCACCAGCAACCTGACCGTCGGCATCACCGTTCTTGATGATGAGGCATCCCAGGTAGAGAGGATCCTGTATCTTCTTGCGAGCGTCTTCGATAGTGACGCCTTTGCTTTTTCGCAGCTCATAGAACAGTTGTGCGTATTTTTCCATCGCTTGTTCATCGGCAGGATCAACGAATGTTGCTTTCTCAAGATTGATGAGATTGAGTTCACGTCCCTTTGCCAGGATGTCATCCTTATTGCCAATCAAGATTATCTCGGCCACATCGTCACCGATAATGCGGTTAGCGGCACGCAGAGTGCGAGGTTCTGTACTCTCGGGAAGGATAATGCGTTGCTTGCATGCAACAGCGTTTTGTCTTAGTTTCTCAAATAGAGGTTCCATATTTTGATTGTTAATGTTTTATATGTCATTTGTCCCTTGGGAGGAGCATTTCACATGCAAATTTAATCATTTTTTCTCTATCAACGCCTTTATCTTTACCTAAAAATATAATATAAACGCACAAAATACAATTTTCATTTGCGTTAAACTGATGTTTGTTGTAATTTTGCATCACATTTCCACAAAAATAAAGAAGCAATGTTGAGAATAAAGAAACTTTACGTTTTCATGTTGAAGACATTCATTCCGCTCTTTGCGATGACATTCTTTATATGTTTGTTCATCGTGATGATGCAGTTTTTGTGGAAATACATTGACGACCTTGTGGGCAAGGGGTTGAGCATCGATGTGATTGCCGAACTGTTTTTCTATGCCGCTTTGTCAATGGTCCCGCTGGCATTGCCGCTATCCATATTGCTGGCATCGCTCATGACTTTCGGCAACCTGGGCGAGCATGTGGAACTCACGGCAATGAAATCATCGGGAATATCGCTCACCAAGGTGATGGCACCGCTTTTTGCATTGATGGTAGCCGTGTCGATAGGTGCTTTCTTTTTCCAGAACGATGTTTTGCCCAGGTCGCAAGTCAAGATGTGGACGCTCATGTTCTCTATGCGACAAAAGACACCCACCCTTGACATCCCCGAGGGCACAGTTTATACCCAAATCCCTGGCTACAACCTGTATGTGAAGAAGAAGGGCGTGAATAACGACATGCTCTATGGCATGCTCATCTATGATGTTTCTAATGGTTCGGGCTACCCGCGCATCGTGGCAGCCGACTCCGGACGGCTCAGTTTCACCGACGACAAGCGGCATCTTGTGCTCAACTTGTATCACGGTAATTGGTATGAGGACATGCATTCGGGTAGTTCATCGCAAATGGGCCAGCAGCTGTATCGTCGAGAAACCTTCAAGGAGAAGGAAATCATGATTAGATATGACGACAACTTCACCCGCATGGACGAAGATGCCATGGCATCGCAATACATCGGCAAGAACATTTCTGAACTGCGATTCACCATTGACTCGCTTAATGCACACGTCGATACTGTGGCGCGCGCCATAGGAGAGGACCTGCGCTCAATGCCAGTGTGCGGTGTGCCAGCTCGCAAGTTTGCCAAGAAAAACGGCAAGGACACACGCATTGTGAACAAAGTCCATGTCGAGAAGCAAATGAATTTTGACTCGATATTTAATGCTTTGACCCCATCGGCAAGGACAATGCTTGTGCAGCAAGCGATGTCGTCAGCCATGAACCAGAAGCAGGACTACGAGTTCCGAGGCTTCTCGCTGTCGGACGACCAATTCATCATCAGGAGACATGAAATTGAGATGCAGAAGAAATTCACCTTATCGCTTGCGTGCATCATCTTCTTCCTGATAGGAGCACCGCTTGGAGCCATCATACGCAAGGGCGGACTGGGAACACCCATTGTCATCTCTATCATCTTGTTTATCATTTATTACATAATTGACAACATGGGCTACAAACTTGCCCGTGAAGGCCGTTGGGTAGTGTGGGAAGGCATGTGGCTAAGTTCTGCTATACTCATGCCTCTGGGCATATTCCTTACGCGAAAGGCCGTTAACGACAGCGCAGTGTTTAACCCCGATGCATGGCGCAACTTCTTGCGCAAGGCGACCGGTTTGCATCAAGTGAGAAAACTCACTATCAAGGAGGTTATCATTAATGAAGTTGAACATACTATTGCACTCGAAAAGATTGCGGCATTGAGAGTCTCATGCCAAGCATTCCTTGACAAGTATCCTAAACGTCAGTCGTTTGTCGAATACTGGAGATATGGATTTGACAAGAAACAACTTCGTGAAATTTCAAGCGAACTTGACGAACTTGTTGACTACCTGTCTAACTCACGCGACTTAATGGTAATCAACAAGGCAATGGACTTCCCCATAATTCGCCAACTTCTCACATACCGTCCTGCGGCAATTCCCGCCTTAGGTGTCGTGCTTGCAGCACTGTTGCCACTGAGTGTACCATTCTACCTGATAGGATTGCGTCACCAGAAGAACCTCAAACGCGAACTCCAAGACACCTGCAAAGTGTGTGACCAGCTCACCGCCATCATCAAAGGCGAATACACCAGGGAGATGGAATATAACCCAACAGGAGCATAAGATTTCACGGTAACTGATTGGGGCAACTCTATACTCGCTGAAAATGCGATAACAAGTCAGGTCAATCCGCTAAAAAACACCTTTGTTTTATCAGCTTTAACGTAAAAAAGCAGAGAGAAAACTCATTGTCTTCTCCCTGCTTTTTTTCATTTTATCGAGAATTTCACTCGTCGTCGATGTCGCTGAGATCTACTGCGTAATAAACTTTCTTGCCGGTGGGGTAGAGGCCTGTGATGAACATCACCTTATCGCTGTCGGCCGAACGCATGATCTGGTTGTAGATGTTCTCCACGTCCTCGCGCGTGCTCACGGGTGCGTTGTTGATGTCGGTAATCACAAATCCGTCTTTAACGCCTGCACGTTTGAACTTGCCAGCTTTCACGCCCACTACTTTGAGTCCCTTTGAGATGCTGAGGTCTTTCTTCTCCTGGTCAGTAAGCTCGGCAAATGCACAGCCCAGTGTGAGCATGTCACTGCTCTTGGTGATCTTGGTGCTGCCCTGGTTGTTCTTGAGTGTGACGGTAGTGGTCTTGAGCTTGTTGTCACGGTAGTAAGACACTTGAATCTTATCGCCGGGACGTAGTTTGTTCATCTGCTCCTGGAGTTCGCCGCTGTTCTTAACCGATGCTTCGTTAATCTTTACAATCACGTCACCTTCCTGAAGGCCTGCTTCCTTGGCAGCGCTGAGGTCATTGACCTTAGCAACATAGATACCATCCTTGGTAGCAGTTACTTTGTGCTCCTCGGCAAGGTCGGCGTCGAGTTCCTGGTACTGAATACCCAGAACAGCACGCTGTACTGTTCCATACTGCTTGATGTCGGTCACAATCTTCTTCACCGTGTTACTGGGAACCGCAAAAGAACATCCCGAGTAGTTACCAGTCTGCGACACAATCATGGTGTTGATTCCCACGAGCTCGCCAGCGGTATTTACAAGTGCGCCGCCGCTATTGCCAGGGTTAACGGCTGCATCGTGCTGGATAAATGCCTTAATGCCGGCATTGCTCTCTGCCATACCGCGTGCCTTGGCACTGATGATGCCTGCTGTAACAGTCGAGTTGAGACCGAAGGGATTGCCCACTGCAAGTACCCATTGACCGAGTTTGATGTTATCGCTGTTGCCAAAAACGACCGGTTGGAGTCCCTTGGCCGAAATCTTGATTAGGGCGATGTCGGTATTGGGGTCGGTGCCCACAACGGTAGCATTATACTTGCTGTTATCGTTAAGGGTTACTTCGAGTTTCTCGGCTCCGTCGATAACGTGGTTATTGGTTACGATGTAACCGTCCTCACTGATGATAACTCCCGAACCGCTGCCCTTTACCTGGGGTTTGGAGTCTTCTTTCTTTTGTGGCTGCTGCCTGCGTTGCGAACCACCGAAACCGGGGCCAAAGAAGAATTCAAACGGATCCCAGTCGCCTCCGCCATACATCTGCTGTCGAGGAGTTTCAAAGCTCTTGATGCTCACCACAGAGTTGACGGTCTTCTCTGCCACGACTGTGAAATCGGTTGATGCGTCGGGCATGCGGGTTGAAACTTGCACGAAGTTTTCCTCGGCTGTGGTGTTCTTCGAAGGGATGAACTTGTCAAGATTAGTGTTAACGCCATCCAAGGCGGTGGTAGCCATGAGCGTTGTTGCCGAACCTGCCATAGAAGCCAGGACGAGCATGATTGCTAATTTGCTGTTAGTTTTCATATCAATTTAATTTTTGTTTATTATCAAATATGTGTCACAATAGTTAATTAGGACTATGTGATTACG
>JAGHSP010000200.1 GCA_018065815.1 Candidatus Sodaliphilus limicaballi
ACGGATAAAGATGGTCCGTGGGTAGATGTCACCAAGCTCAAGTACATTGAGGAACTAACCAATACTCTTTATGTATAGGGTTTAAAATACGCGATTCTTTATTGAATGACAGAAAGATGACTCGTGTAAACAAAGCTATGTCAGCAGTTGGCTTCTCCTGACCGCTCAATATCACACCACAATCAACTGATGTTATCTCCATCTTCTTATCTCTTTCCATATTCATGCGACTGCGACCAATACCATCCCACAGGCCTTTCAGGAATTCTGTCTTCTTGTAGCCAATGTCGTTCTTGTACTCGTCTATATGCACGAGTGCATTAGCACATTGTGCAACGATTTCGCCTAACGCCGCAACGGTAGAGTTTTGTATATTAGGCGGTGTGTTGTCAATGATGAAGAATGACATCAGCGAGTTACCGAGCTCGCTCTTCCCGCTGCCGGCAGGACCTGACAGATTTAGGACGGGAAACGACTTTGTATAACCTGCAATAATATCACGGAACAAAGTTGCCAGCATGAAGCTAACGCCAACCTTGGCATTGTCACCAAATACATCAATCAACTTTGTTGTGTAGTCTCGCAGAGATATGCTACCCTGGGCAAGATGAACAAACCTGCGCTCAAATGCGAATAGTTTTGTCTCGTCCCGGTTGATACGGCTATTGCCAGGAAGATAGAAATCACCCAATTCAGCACCCAGACGCACAATGCCATGTTCGTCAGTATTATGCCAACTGCCATTACAAAAGCATCCGTTGCCGAAAGCGAAAAAGCCTTTACGCTGCCAGCCAAGTTGCGTGATTTCTATGGCTTCCTTCTCGATGGGCTTCATCATCCACTCGGGGTTTGTGCCGCTGCTGTTCAGCGAGTAGCCGTTCATTATCATCAGGCGTGAGATGTCGTTCAAGTCCACATCCACGATGTCGCCCAGCAGGCTCCTTATCATCAGGCTGCTCTTGTTGCAGATGCTGCACTCCTCGTCGCCCGGCATGAAGCCGCGCAGCCACATGGCAACAGGGATGATGTTGTCGCCAAAGCCCGTGTTCTCGGGAGCATCAATGAAATCTCGCAATGTGTCAAGGTAGTCCTGGCGTCTCATGCTTCACCTCCTTCCTGCGATGCCTCGGCGAGGTGCATCAGTTGGTTCAACTCGGTGCGGTTGGCGGCAATCTGCTCGTTGTAGCGGCGGGCTGCATCGAGGCGCTCTTCGCGGCGCTGGTTGGCAAGTTGGTGCTTGCGGTGCTGGTAGAATGCCTTGGCACGGTTGAAGCGGGTGTCGAGGTCGGCTTGCTGTTGGGTGAATTTGCTCTCGATCTGGTGCAGTTCACAGCGGTAGTCCTCGTGCAGCGCTGTGTTGTGGGCGTGGATCTGCGTGATGGTTCTCATGCTTCACCTCCTTCCTCGGCTACGAACTTGTCAAAGTCCTTGAACAGCACGGCAAACAGTTGCAGGGCGAATGCCATCACCACGGCACAGCAGCGCACGGGGTGGATGGGCGATGACTCGTGGTAGAGCAGCGCCGCGAGGGCGAGCGCGCCCAGAACGGCGGTGAGCAGGGGGGTGGTTAGACACTGGGCTGCTTTCTCGGCAAGCAGGCGAGCCGGCAACTTGGTTGCACTCGGGGTCTGGAATGTAATTGCTTCCATTTTCACTAGTTTGACTGTTATAGGCAGAAAAACGGCTGCCGTTATCCCGTCGTCAAACTAGTGATAAAGTTACCCCGAAGAGCAAAAGTATCTTGGATAAGGCAGCCGTGTATCAGTCACTGGCTGGTGTGGGCATAAAAAAAGCCCACCGCTTTATGTCGTGAGCAATAACCGTTGCCCCGCGGGATGAGAAGCCTCATCACTAGTTTGACGGGGGCAAAGTTACATCAAAGTTTTGAATTAAGCAAATATTTTGGCAAGAAAAACAAACCTCGCCTGCCCCGCCTGGTAAGTTACCTTCTCGAGGGTAATTCTGCTTTCATAATTAAACATCAAAAAAAAAGCTCAAGGTTCGGTAGTCCCATTATCAAGAATAAGCGGCGGTTGGCAGCTTTCGGGAAAACGTGGCCGTTGAGCGTAATCGTAGTGC
>JAGHSP010000003.1 GCA_018065815.1 Candidatus Sodaliphilus limicaballi
AGAGTTTACTTATCAAGAATAACTATATAATGTGACAATGGACACACTTAACAAGATACTGGGCGACGCTGTGGCAATGGCGCGCGAGGCCGGCGAGGCGCAGATGAGACTGTATCGCTCGGGCCACCTCGATATTGTGGAAAAGCAGAACGCATTTGACGTGGTCACCGCGGCCGACAAGGCAAGCGAGCGCATCGTGGTAGATGCAATCAACCGCCTGTATCCCGGCCACTCTATCCTGAGCGAGGAAAGCGGCCTGCACGAGGGCGACAGCGAGTGGCAGTGGGTGATAGACCCGCTTGACGGCACCACCAATTACAGCAACGGACTGCCGCTGTTCAATGTGTCGATAGGCGTGAAACACAATGGCGAGACCGTGGTGGGCGTGGTCTATGCCCCAGCGCTGGGCGAGATGTTCACTGCGGTGAAAGGTGGCGGTGCGTTGCTAGGCGGCACCCCCATCAAGTGCGGCAGCAAGACATTGCTCGAACAGGCTGTGGTCTCAACAGGTTTCCCCTACGACAAAGCGGTGAACCCCGACAACAACATTGCGGCGGCGAGCCGTGTGATACCCGTGGTGAGAGGATTGCGCCGGCTGGGGTCGGCAGCGCTCGACATCTGCTATGTGGCAGCAGGTTTTCTCGACGGCTACTGGGAAATGTCGCTCAACGAGTGGGACGTGTGTGCCGCGCTGCTCATCGCCAGCGAAGCCGGAGCGCAGTGGACCGACTTCCGCCACGACCGCAACCGCAGCATCCTGGTGGCAGCCCCAGGCATCTATGACGAATTACTGGGACTGGTTGAGGCTGGTTGAGGGAACAAATAGCCTGGTTTTTCTTGAAAATGTTTTTGTTTTAAAGAAAATAGTTGTAACTTTGCTAGTCACTAGGCAAATAAAGGCATTTTCTCGCATGAAAAAAATATTACTGGCATTGGCAACCACATTGACGACTTTGCTGGCTTGGGGCCAGGCAGAGGTTGTCATCACACGTGACACGGCCAACACGGTAGATATGCTCGTTCTCGACATCACCACTGTCGATAGCGTGATGCCTACATGCGAACTTGTGGACCACCCCGTCGGAGCATTTGGCAATGGCATCACTAATGCCGAGAAGATACCCGGCCGCCTGGTGGTGACGCTGCTGGGCGACACGCTCTATAACAGCGGTGACTACCAGAAAGGGGAAAGCGGCATGACGGTGCGCGTGTCGGGCAATTCAAGCGCATGGAAAAATCCTAAACCTTACAAAATCAAGCTGCAGCAGAAAGCCGACCTGCTGTTCCGCGACAACGACATATACATCGACAAGGACTGGCGACTGCTGCGCGACGACCGCAATCTCAACACTGTGGCGGGCCTTATGATCAACGAACTCATGGGCATGCAATGGACACCACAATACAAGTATTGCAACGTGTTTATCAACGGCACATACCAGGGACTGTACCTGCTCATAGAGAACGTGAAGCGCAACACCGACTGCCGCCTCAACGTGAGCAAGAAAGGCTACATCGTGGAACGCGACGCCTACTGGTGGAACGAAGACCTCTATTTCAAGACTTACTATTTTACCGACAACCGCTACGGCTACACCTTCAAGTATCCCGAGAGCGACGAGGTCACCGAGGAGCAGATCAACTACATCAAGCAGTATCTCATCGATGCCGAGAAGTCGATAAAGCAGGGCACCTATGACGAATATATTGACATCGAGTCGTTTGCCTCGTGGCTGCTTGCACACGACATCCTGGGCACCTGGGACTCGGGCGGGTCAAATCTCTATGTGACAAAGTATGACAACACTCCCGACACAAAGCTCATCATGGGCAACCTGTGGGACTTTGACTCGTCACGGCAGATGACAGGCAGTTTCTCGCGCTACCATTCGGGCGCCGACTACTATTTTGAAAACCTTTTCAATAGTCCCAATCCCGTTTTCAGCAATATCTACATCTCAAAGTGGGCACACGTCAAGCCACTTCTGGGCTCCGTTATGACCACCATGCTCGACGGGTTCTCGGCCGAGAATGCCACTGCAATCAATGCTTCGCGACACTTTGTGTGCGACACCTATGGCAACACCTTCGTCTCGGTAGCGAGCAACCTGGTGACACAAAAGAACTGGTTCAAAACTAAACTAGCGTGGCTGGAAAAGAACATAGGCAGCCCCATCGTCACCCCGGTCAGCGACCTCCACACCGAGCCCGCCGCCACCGGCAAGACCTACAACCTGCAAGGCATTGAAGTCCCCGCCACAACACCAGGCCTAGTGATACGCAACGGCAAGCTCATCAAGCAGTAACACCTGGGGACGGAACACTACCATCGCGCACCCGGGTGGTTGCCTCTATCATGCGTTTTCGTAACCCAGCGCGGTGACTTTGGCGCGTATGGCGTCGGGAGTTGCGGTGCCTTCGACATAGGCTACGCCCTTGGCGAGATCCACTGTTACTTTCTCCACGCCTTCAACTGTTGCGAGGCCTTTTTCTACTGCCATCTTGCAGTGGTTGCACATCATGCCGTTAATCTTGTATTCGTTCATCCTGTTTGTTTTATTTTTGGTTAGTAAATATGATTTTCTGTATTTGGTGATGAAGCCCACGGCAATCATCACTACTATCACCGTGCTGCACAGGGCGTTGAGCCACGACACCTCGCTGTGGTGGCACTTCATGCACTCGGGCATGGCACTTGCTACCAACTGCTGCAAGCCTGGCCAGTAGTCGATAACCATGCCAAAGCCCATGGCACCCGCCACGATAGAGGCCAGATAGACCGCAGCTGCACGCTTGCCCAGAGCACGCCCCACAACAAGCATCGACGCCACGTTGGCCGCCGGCCCCGCCATGAGCATCACCAGAGCGCAACCGGGCGACAGTCCCTTCATCATCAGCGCAGCGGCAATGGGGATTGATCCCGTGGCGCACACATACATGGGCACCGCAATTACTACCACGACAAGCATGTTGAGGAAGTGGTTGCTAGCGTAAGTAGTGAAGAAATCATCGGGAACCCACACGGTGATGAGTGTGGCAATGACGAGTCCCAGCACCAGCCATTTGCCTATGTTTTGCATCATCTCCACGAGACCATATCGCAAGGTCTCCACTACCCTGCCCCACAGCGTTGCAGGCAAAGCCTCGGTCTGCTGGCCGTCGTCGCCATCTACGTTCTCACCATCGAGCACGCCGCGTTTCTCGAGCATGCCCAGCACCGAGCCGCCCAGCAGAGCCGTCACCAGTGCCGCGATAGGGCGCAGGAAGGCAAACGGGAGTCCCATCATGCTGTAAGTGGCAGCAATCGAGTCCACACCAGTTTGCGGTGTGGCAATGAGAAACGAAGTGGTGGCTGCACGCGAGGCACCGTTGCGTCGCAGCGACACCGCAGTGGGCAGCACGCCGCACGAGCACAAGGGCAACGGCACTCCTATGGCTGCCGCCGTGAGCACCGACTTGATGCCAGTGCCTGCCAAGTAACGTGAATATATGGCACTCGGCACAAAGGCATGCAACACGCCAGCGATGAGAAATCCCAGCACCAGATAGGGCGACATGCCATTGAGCATCGTGAGTAAAGCATTGATATATTCCATAAGTCTTTTTTTTACGAAAAACGAAACGCCCTGCGGGCTACGAAACGCTGCGCTACGAAACATTCGCTTGCGCTCATTACGAAACGCTTGCTAACGCTGCGCTACGAAAACTGGCAACCACGGTTCCTTGCGCGTCAGCTCAAGGTTAGCGCTAGTTTCACGGTGCAAAGTTACAACGACACCGCCATAGTGCCGTTACATTATTTTCATTATTTGTTACAAGATTATTCTAGTATTCTTCCTCTCCAATTTCTAGAAACAGATGTCATGGAATCACTATTTTATTAACGCCTTTTGCTGAATAAGGAAATTTTGCTTTTCCTTTTCAATTTCTAATTTCAGCTCCTCTTGTGTAGGCATGTAATGCATATATTTTGCTTGAAACATGTGATCCGACTCGTTGAGAATTGAATAGCGAGCAATATCCTCATCGGTTTCGGAACACAACACTATACCTATGGTAGGGTTGTCACCTTCGGTACGTTTCAGTTCATCGTACATTCGTCTGTACATGTCCATTTGACCCACATCTTGATGTGTTATCTTTGAGGTTTTTAAATCTACAAGAACATAACACTTAAGTATGACATTATAGAACACAAGGTCAATGTAGTAGTCTTGGCTACTGGTTCTAATTAATTGCTGTCGTTTTATGAACGCAAAACCACGGCCCATCTCCATGAGAAAATCCTGAAGATGGCTGATAATAGCGTTTTCCAAATCGGTTTCAGAGAATGATGAATCTTGTTTAAAACCTAGGAATTCAGCAACAACAGGACTTTTTACCATTTCGGCCACCGACTGTTTGTCTTCATCTTCTTGAATGGCATGTAGTAATGGTGTGCACAAATGCCTCTCGTAGAATTGCGTATCTATATTTCTATTCAATGTGCGCACACTCCACATCTGGCTTGATGCTTGTTCTAAATACCATAAAGCCTTTTTTGTGTCTTTAAGTCGCAAAGTGTGATAGACATGTGTCCAAGTGAGATTTGGAAATCGCGATTTCCAAATCTCACAATCAGGTAACATCATATAAAACTGTCTAAATGACCGAAGGTATCTTTCAGAAAAACCATTTCCTAATTCCAAAGTAAGCGTTTCGGCCAACTTTTTTATCATCTGTTTGCCATAATCAGCTCTGCCGTTTCCCTTTTGTTCTTCTTCAACAATGCGTTTACCTATTTGCCAGTAAGTGCTTATCATCACACTGTTCACCGCTTGGTACCCCATCTTGCGGCCATGCTCCACAATACCCCTTATATCATTGACCAAAGAAGTATCTATTATTGTTATACTCTTTCCCATGTTATTTATTTGCATTCAATTATTTAAACTTTCCAACTCAAATGTAATGAATTGGATACCTTGGTGAGTGATTTTATTTTTCGCCAGCATTCCTGTCTTGGCCCTTTTCCATTAAAAACAACCCGGGGACACGGCTGGTTCTGCAAAATTACAAAATAATATAAGAAAAATGGCTATAAACATAAAAAGCTAATGTCAATTCCTCAAAAATATAAGAACAACGTCTTTGTGGGGTCTCCACCTTGTCGAGGGCGGTGC
>JAGHSP010000253.1 GCA_018065815.1 Candidatus Sodaliphilus limicaballi
GCATTAAGTTGGGCGGCTTTGGCTGCTGCGACTTGTGCAAAATCGTCATTGCTTGAAGCATGAATTATTCCGCGAGACGAATTTACAATTAGCCCGCACTCGCGAGTCATGCCGTATTTCGCTACTTCGGCTAGGCTTCCACCTTGAGCACCCACACCAGGAACCAACAGGAAATGCGACGGAACGACTAGGCATACTTCTTCAAATAATTGTCCTTGCGTGGCTCCCACAACAAACATCATGTTACTATCATTGCCCCATGAACTGACTTTGGATAGTACATTCTTGTAGAGAGGTGTACCTGTGGCATCGGTTGTGAGTTGAAAATCATGTGATCCTTTGTTGGAAGTCAACCCCAAGACAATAACCCATTTTCCGTCATATCCCAAGAAAGGAGTAACGCTATCTTCGCCCATGTAGGGTGCAACAGTGATTGCATCTACATCAAGAGTTTCAAAGAAACTGCGGGCATACATGCGGCTGGTGTTTCCTATATCTCCTCGCTTGGCATCGGCGATAATCATGACGTCAGGATAGTTATTCCTGATATATCTCACTGTGTCCTCAAAGGCTTTGTAACCTTTGACTCCTTGCACTTCATAGAAAGCAAGGTTTGGTTTGAAAGCGATAGCATGCTGTGCGGTGGCATCGATTATCGCTTTGTTGAACTCAAAGAGATCTCCTTCCAGCGAGGCAGGCATCTTGTCAAGGTCAGGGTCAAGTCCTACGCACAGGAAAGAACGCTTGCGCAAGATGTTGGCAAATAATTGTTGACGATTCATATAGCTGTAAAAAATTAAAGTTCTGCTTCCTTAAGTTTTTCGGCATTTTCGGCAACAGTGAGTTGATCAATACATCCCTGTATGTCGCCGTCCATGAATGCCGGAAGGTTGTAGATGGTGTAGCCTATGCGGTGGTCGGTAATACGTCCCTGGGGATAGTTGTAGGTTCGTATCTTTGCCGAGCGGTCGCCTGTTGAGACGAGTGTTTTGCGTCGCGATGCAATGTCATCGACATATTTCTTGTGCTCGTTGTCGTAGATAAATGTGCGTAGACGGGCAAGTGCACGCTCTTTGTTCTTGGGCTGGTCGCGTGTCTCTGTACACTCGATGAGGATCTCTTGCTCTTCACCAGTATTGGGGTTGGTCCACATGTACCTGAGTCGCACACCCGAATTCACTTTATTCACGTTCTGCCCACCGGCACCGCTACTGCGGAAAGTGTCCCACTTGATTTCACCTTCATTAATATGAACGTCAAACGGTTCGGCCTCGGGCAATACTGCCACTGAAGCAGCCGAAGTGTGCACCCGGCCTTGTGTTTCAGTGGCCGGCACACGTTGAACGCGATGCACGCCCGACTCATATTTCATTGTTCCATATACATTGTCGCCAGTTACGCTGAAAATGATTTCTTTGAAACCACCAGATGCTCCCTCGCTGCAACTTGACACCTGGACGTTCCATCCACGAGACTCGCAATAGCGTGTGTACATGCGTGCAAGGTCACCAGCAAAAAGTGCTGCCTCGTCACCGCCTGTGCCACCTCTGATTTCAAGAACGATATTCTTGGAGTCTTCGGGGTCTTCGGGGATAAGCAATAGCTTGATTTCCTCTTCCACCTTGGGTATTTGTTCGGTTGCTGCATCAAGCTCTTCGCGAGCCATGGCGCGCATGTCTTCGTCCTTCTCAGTCTCAAGAAGAAGTTTAGCGTCTTCGATGTCACTCAACATGCGACGATACTTATTGGTAGCGTTAAGCAATGTTTCAAGACTTTTATATTCTTTGGTGAGTTTTACATATCGCTTTTGGTCGGCAATCACGTTAGGGTCGGTGATGAGTGTGCCGATTTCTTCAAAGCGAGCGTCAAGGCCTTCAAGGCGTTGCAGTAGTGCAGATTCTGCCATATTTATAGGAATATTGAAATTTAATGCAAAGTTACTAAAAAAAGTGTTGT
>JAGHSP010000220.1 GCA_018065815.1 Candidatus Sodaliphilus limicaballi
TGAAAAAATCAGGCTACTGCGCCGAGAGCGAGGAATTTTGCAACGCAAACTAGCCCAAGCCATAGGCGTGGACATTCCCATGTATAGCCGTTATGAGCATGGCGAGCGACGCCCCAAGCGCGCTCAAGTAGTGAAACTCGCTAAACTCTTGAAGACCGACCCCGACGAACTCGTGGCACTATGGCTTGCCGAGGATGCCATGAGTGCAATAGGGCACGACAAGATGAGCGCACGGGCTGCTGTCTTGCTGCGTGAAACCCTCGACGGCGTGGACACTGCCGCATTGTCGCAAGAAGAAATCGACATCGAGCCCGAACCCGCTGTTGATGTGCCAGCCGTTGTCACGGCAGCTCCTGCCATCGACCCTGCCATTCTCAAAGCTCCCGATTGCGACCCCGCACTCCGCAACCTGGTCAAGAAACTTGGTTACAGCAACATGCCACAGTATCACTGCGGCGATGCGTGCAAGGTGATGGCGCAAATCGAAGACAAGAGCATCGACTGCATCGTCACTTCTCTGCCCTACTGGCACCTGCGCGAGTACAAGGTTGACTCTCTAGCCACCAAGGATGCCAGCGAGTTTATCGACAACCTGCTGCGCATGACTGCCGAAGCTCACCGCGTGCTCAAAGACGAGGGGTCTCTATGGATCAACATGGCCGACGCCTATCAGGACGCATCCATGCAAGCATTGCCGTGGCGGCTCGCTATCAAGATGATGGACCTGCAAGGGTGGATCCTGCGCAACGACATCGTGTGGAACAAGCAGCAAGGCACTATCGACGGAATGCAGAATCATGCACGCAACGAGCATGAATACATGATGCACTTCGTCAAGCAAAGCAACTATTACTACAACGACGAGGCACTGCGACGATATTTTGTCGATGAGAAAACAACATCCAAGACTGGCGAACGATATCAGCGCAACATCGCGGCGAGCCAGCACCTCACTTCAGTCGAGAAAAACAACGCCCTCACCGCCCTGCGTGCCACACTGCGCAAGGTGAATGCCGGCGAGATAGGTTCTTTCAAACTCTACCTGCGCGAAGCCACCGCTCCCACAGCTGGCGATGCCGCCCGCAACCAGGAACTCAAGGACAACGGGTTCTACATCCAGGAGACACCGCGTGCCACCAGCATGCCCGGTGACGTGTGGAACATAGCCCCAGAGCGCAGCGAGACCGACCGATACGTCATTGCGCCGCAGCAGCTCTACCGCCTGCCCATCGCGGCGACTTGTCCGCAAGGTGGCATCGTCCTCGACCCCTACTGCGGCACTGGCACTGCATGCAAGGTGGCTCACGACATGGGATGCAAGTCCATTGGCATCGACATCAACGACGACCGCCTGCGACGCGCGCGCTCACGCGTAGAACAGCAGCCGCTCAGCCTATTCTGACACATCAGTTATAGCAACGACAAAAAGCAGTCCCGCTCTTGGCACAAAGCCATCAGCGGGACTGTTGCATGTGTATTTGAATTTTATTACTTGGGGTCTTCTACCCCATCGATAGATTCAGGTTTTGTGAGGGCTTATGCTATCATTTAGCAGCCTCGGTTTCCTGGGTTTCCTCGGCGGGTGCTTGTTCAACGGGTGCTTGAGCGGTTGTGTCGTCCTTCACCTTTGTGCTGTCATCAACGGTTGCCTCTACTGCGGTGTTCTCCTGGGCCTCGGTGATGTTCTGATTGTCCTTGCATGAAACGAATGAGAGGCCAAGCATGATCGCAAACATAAATACTAACTTTTTCATAATCTTCTAAAATTTTAAAATAAAACATTCAATAAAACTTCTGTGATTTGAATCACGTTGCAAAGGTAATGGCAGTTTCCAAAATGTGTACACAAAAAATGCTGGTCTTGTATGAAACCAGCATTCTCTTGTATGAACTCCCGCATTTTACCAGCCTAGGAGCTTCAGATATCCTAGAAACACACGCCATGAGTCGAGTCACCACGACCCCTGGCATGGTAACTTCACTTCACTATTTTCTTCACGCTGCCGTCGGCATTCACAATGATGTTGATGCCCTTGACGGGACTGCTGTGACGCACGCCGTTGATATCATAGACTGCGGCAACCTTGCCCGAAGGCGCTTCCACATCCACGATGCCAGTGTTCACATCCTCTATACCCAGCATCACATAGCGCAGATAGTCGAGGTTTTCTTTTGACACTCCACAATCAAGCCAGTAGTTATAGAAGCACTTAGCCAAATCATAGCTGGGACCATGAGTGTAAATGTAAGGAACCAGCTGAGCAAAGGTGTCATTGGTAGTCTTCTCATAAGAACGGGGGCGCATGCGGTCGCTGAAGGTTGACAACTCATAGTCGCGGATAAGGTTTATCTCTTCTACACCCAACACTCCCTCGATGAGAAAAGCGAGCAAACCGGCACGGTCACCACCCACGAGGCAATGCAAGTCCACATTCTTGCCCTCGCGCAGGCGGTCTATTACCCAATTCAAGCAGATAGCATTCTTCTCTTTCATCTTTATTCCTGAGTAATACATACCCCCGCTGATGACCATGAAGTCAACATTATCGCCCAGAGGTGATGCCACGTTGGGTGAATCGCCGCGCAGGTCTAGCTCGGCACCTATGTTAAGGTTCTCGGCAAAGTCATGGATGCCTGTTGCAGTCACTTCGTCGAGGTGAGCGCTGCGATACAAGCGCTCATACCTGATAGGCACGTTGAACTGCGTGGGCCAACCGCCTAGGTCTCGCACATTGCGCGCTCCGTCCACGTTAATCATTCGCAACTGACCCTCGGTGCGGAAGTCGCCGTGAGCCACCTCGTTCACTTCGCCCGTGAGCAGCACTTCTTCTACCTTATAATAATAATGGCGGTCAGGAAGCATGTTTGAGATCGTGTAAGACCTTACCCCGAGCGACTTGGTGTTATGGGTCACAGCATTGCTATAGTCGGCATTCTCGCTCACAACGATGTGTATTTCGCTCAACTTGCTTGTGATGGTGGTTGATACCCAGTTGACGCGCTTTCCACGGGGCTTGTCTAGCAGGTTGCCATACAGCGTCTTGTCATAGTACTTACTTATCACGCTTGTCGCATAATCTGTATCATACAGATATGTGTCATCAGCCAGATAGGCTTGAACAGCATCATTTTCTATATTGACCACCTCGATATCCTGAGCATTAAGCAGTGACGCGCATAATGCCATCGTAACAAATATCACTTTTCTCATAATTATGTGTAGATTAGTTTTGTATTTTTTGATTTATATTATGGTTGATTTGTGCAGCGACCCATCCACTCCCGCAGTGCGGGGAGCAGCTGCTCGGCCTTGGCTACACCTATATTATATACTTTGCGCAACACCTCGGGATCTTTCTCCACATGGCCTATGGGGAGTTTTTCGTCGGGGAATATGGCAAACACCTTGCCGGCCTCTTCCTGGCGGGACAAGTGCTCTAAAGTTTCATTGTAGCCTATATGACGCTTCTTCATGGCTTCAATCACTCGCGGATACTTGCGCATCACCACACGCACCAGCGGCATCATCTTGTTAGGCTTCTTCACAAATCCTCGTGGCTGGGTGAGTATCACCACGTTGCGCTCAAACCCCATTTGCTCCATCTTGACAAGCGGTATCGAATCTACCATGCCACCGTCGAGCATGTTGTGACCGCCCACGCTCACCACACGCGACACCATGGGCATCGATGCCGACGCCCTGATCCACTCGAAGCACTCGTCACCGGCCGTGTCGCAACGGTGGTACACAGCCTCGCCAGTGTCAACGTCCATGCACACCACCCACATGGGCATGGGGTTAGCGTCATACACGTCCATGTCGAAGTGGTCAAGGTTGGCTGGAAGGTAATGATAGCAAAACTCACCGCCGAAGAGGTCACCCGTCTTGATGAGCGAGCGCATGCTGCAATAACGCCAGTCATTGCAATATCGCGTATTATAGCGCAACGCACGACCCTGCTGGCGCGACTTGTAGTTGCAGCCGAATGCTGCTCCCGCACTCACTCCTATCATGCCGTCAAGTTCTATGCCTTCTCTCATGAACACGTCGAGGATACCGCATGTGAACATGCCGCGCAACGCTCCGCCTTCTAGTACAAGTCCTGTCTTCATATCAAGTCACGCAATTAGAATGGATAGCCTATTGCGAGATGAAACGCAAGGCCATCCTTGAACTTGGGTATATTATACCACCCGCTGCGGCTTGTGGCGTAGGGCAAGTGCAAGCCCACGCCCAGGTCGGCGCGCACAACGAGCATCTCCATGTCAAAACGCAAACCCACGCCGGTGCCCACAGCAAGCTGCTTGAAGAAGTTCTTCATCTCCAGCTTGCCGCCAGGACGCTTCTCGTCGTCCTTGAGCAGCCACACATTGCCTGCATCGATAAATGCCGCACCCTTGAAATAGCTGAAAATGGGGAAACGGTATTCCCAGTTGGTCTCAAACTTGAACGTACCGGTCTGGTCATAATAACTATATGTATCCACGTGCTCGGGATGATATCCGCCAGGACCCACATGACGCACGGTGAAGGCGCGCACCGAGTTGGCACCGCCTATGTAGAACTGCTCGCGGTAAGGAACCTCGTCGCTGTTGCCGTAGGCGTAGGCTGCTCCCAGGAACGCCCTGCCCACTATCGACGACTGCTCGCCCAGCCTGCGCGTCCACACCACATTGGTCTGCGCCTTGGCAAACTGTGAGAACGGTGTGCCGAACATTCTCTTTGTGCCCTTGCTGCCACACATCGCCCAGATGCCGGCAAACACATTTCCGGCCTCGGTCAACTGCACGTTCCATGTGATATGGTCTCGCCCGAAATCATTGTCGTAAGTATAAGAATACTGCATCATGGGGACGAACATATCCTGGAAACTCAACGCAATGGCGGGATTGGCTATCATTGCCGAGTCAAAGGCCTCGGTGCGGCTCAACAATTTTGAATACGTCAACTTGAATGGCGTGAACTCATTGAGTGACTTCTTGTTGGCATGCCATTCCCAAGTGAACGACGCTCCCATCTGGGCCATCTTGAAGAAACTCGGGCGGTTCATAATATCGGCATTGACACCCACCTTTGTCCAGTTTATATAACGGCGGCTGCGGTCCACGAAGCTCGGTGCCAGCAAGCGGGGCAAGGCTAGCGAGAGGTCTAGCCCGAACGCATAAGAGTTCATGTCACTTTTCGCACCAGTGCTTCCGCCACCCGTCTGCCACTCATAAGAGGCATTGAGGCTTCCGGTCAGTTTCTCTCCGCCGCCGAACACGTTCTTGTGCGTCAATCCGGCCTCTAGTCCGGGGCCGATGAAGCTATTGCTCTTTGACGTGCCCTGCAACTCTAGTTTCACCTCCCACGGTTTATCTAGCACGCAGTTGACCTCCACGTCCAGCACACCATTGCCATCGGGGGTGATGGAGTCTATCACCGGATGTACTTGTATGTCTATGTTACTGAAGATTCCCAGTCGAGACAATGCCAACTGAGTACGATCCATGCTGTTAACGCCGAAAGCTCGTCCTGGACGCATGCGCAGGTTGGACGGTATCACCGCGTCCCTTATGTGCACGGGGTTGAACTTCACCAGGGTGCAACGCTCCATGTCAATGCTGTCGGGCACTCCCCCGCCCTCGTCGCTGCTCACAGTGGCTACGATGTCGCGCGCCACATATTTCACGTGGGCCATGTTGGGCACGTCGGGCGAGTTGACAAGTTGCAGGTCTATCACGCCTCGCTGGTGCACACTATCGGCAAGGTACTGGATATACTCGGGACGGAAATAGTAGTACCCCCTGTTGCGCAGGTAGTTTGTGATATTGATGCGCACAGCATTGAGCGAGTCAAGGCAATAGCGGCTTCCCGTTTTCAGGTAATGATCTTTACGGGCAAGCGAGTCTATGATGTGGCACACTGGCGTGTTGATGTCCATATATTTGACCTCGCCTATGGTGTAAGGTTTGCCCACATTTACTTCGTAGGTTATGCTTGCCTTCTTGGGATTTTTCTTGTCATAATTCAGTTTGTAGTTGGCAGTCGATGTGAAATAACCATTGTTTTGCAGCAAGGTGTTTATCATATCTACTCGTGCCTGCGGACGCACCCTTGAGATGAGCACGGGACGGGCTACTAGCAGTTTATACAGCCACCCTTTCACTCCCTTCGACTTGGAATCCCAGTGGTTATAAACCCAAAGGCCCACAGGAAACGGAGTGCGGTAATAGGGTGAGTATAGCGGGTTATTTGGCTTCACGTTTATTGCCTCGAATATCTGGTCTTGCACATCAGCATCTAGCTTGGCGTTTTCCTGATGATAGTCCAGCTTCTTCACGCCTGTATATAGCACATCGTTTGCCCCCAGCTTGCTTGTAGTTGAGCACGACGTGCCCAGTAGTGCAGCAAGTGCAAGGCATAATATTAGTAAGTACTTGTTCATTGCGCTGTTGTTGTTGAGTCGGTCACTACCTCGGCATTTTCTTCCTCTTTTCTTGCTGCGGGGATTGTGTCCATGATTGTTACACGCATCGGTTTCACGCCGAAAAGCGACTTCAATGAGCTCACCTTGCGTTTCATCACAAAGCCCACGCCGGTCTCCACCACCTGGCCCTCCAGGATGCTCTCAAATCCGGTGTGGCGGAACAGGCGCACATATTTGTTGCCTGTCTCGTTGAGTGAATATTCAAATGAGATGTCGCTTATCAGGTTCTGGCCGAAGTTTTCCTCGGCGGTTGCATCGGTACTGTATTCGCCGCCCACCACAATCTTGAATCGGTCGTTGAACAGGTTCTTCGACAAGCGGTAAGAATAACTTGTCTCGGTGCCTTTGCCGGTGCGGCCCTCATACTGGTTGATGCCGAATGACAGGTCCACTCCCTTGAGAGTCTTGGCTGCCCACGAGTTCAGCTGGGATTGCAGGAACGAGAACAATGCCGCGCTTGCCGTGAGGCCGTTCACATTGCCCGCGCTGTTGGTGCCGGCGTATGTGTTGTAGAGCAGCATGTTGATTGCCGCCTGCGACCGTTGCACGTCGCTCATTGACTGCAATTCGTTCATCACGCCCATATCGCTCTCGGTGCTCATGTCGAAGTCGAGCTTTATCACTCCCAGAGTGCCGCCCACATTGGCCGTGATCAGGAAATCTACGAGTCGCGAGCTGCCATCGCCCTGCGACACGCTGGTCTTCACGTGCTCGGTTCCGGAGATGTTGAGCTGAGGGTTAAGCATGTCGCCGTTCCACACCACTGTGCTGCCCGAGGCTATGGTGAAGTTCTTCTGCGAGATGAGTGGCGGAGTGTAACGCACCTGGCCGCTCTCTATCGTGTAAGTGCCGGTGAGCACGTCCTTGCCCGCAAAGTCTAGCGAATATTTCAAGCGGGCGCTGCCGTCGATGCTTGCACGGTCCTTGCCATCAGGCGAGAGGAAGGCATTGATCTTTGTGCCTTGCTGTATCACGATGTTGGCAAGGATATTTGTTGCATACGACCCCTTGGCAGTAACAAGGTTAGGTGTTCCGCCAGTGCTGTCGTTGAGATTCACGAAGGTGACCATGTTCTCATCATAGGTGGTGCCCAGGCTGTTTATCTCGTCTTGCAGCACATAGGTAATGTTGCTGCCCGAGAGCACTGTGAGGTCGGCACGCATGTTCATGTAGTTGTTGCGGCTGGTTACGCTCGCGTCTATATCGGCAAATGCTTTGCCAAACACCTCCGAGAACGTGCGCTGCTCGGCGCCTATGACTTGGATATTCTTGCCCTTGAGGGTAAGGTCTATTATCATGTTATCCATGTCCCTGAAATCTACCACGCCGTTCACGTTCACGGGATTATTGTTCATGCTCATTATGCGATAGTTGTTCAACTCCATTTTGTTGTCAACTACCGACAATTCATCGTCGCTCAACCTCAACGAGCAACCGTAACGAGGCATGACCACATAAGCCGAGTCACCCACCATCCTACCGTTGACAATGGGGTTGTCCATCGTGCCGTTCACGCTCACTTCTCCGTTGAGGTAGCCACGCAGCCGCAGCATCCTGCCGGGGATAAACGGCGATGCCTTCGACAGCGGGAAACGGTTGAGCTTCAATGCCATCGACATGGCGTTGCCTTGCGTAGCGTCGCTGAATGAACCCAGAGCCATTGCCACGTGCGACCCATCGACTATCATGTCGGCATCGATGTGCGTGCCTCCGGTCTCGGGATCTACGCCATAAGTGGTGTTGACCGTGAAGTCGCCCTCTTTCATGCCGTTATACACGAAGTTGTTGAGGTTCAACATGCCTTTACCCTCCACGTTATGACCGTTCCATGCCACGTCCATGTTGGCGTTAAGCACTCCGCTCATCGGGTCAAGGTTGGGCAAGAACCTTGTCCACTCTTCTATGCGCAGGTTGGCAATGTTGAGCAATATGTCTTCGGTAGTGGCGCCTGGCACTCGCTGGGTTTTGAGTGCCACCACGCTCGAGTCGCTTTCTAGTTTCAGGTCGGCGTCTAGCATCTTGGTGCCGTAGTTGAAGTTGATGAAGTTGCCCTCGTTCATCACCCAGTTGCGGTAACCTATAATGGGCTCACGAGGGAACATCTTCATGTTCACTGCCGTGTCGGTGAGCGTGGCATTGCACCCCACTCTGTAGCCTGTCTCGTTGTGGATATTTTGCTGCGTGAGCAGGAAGTCGAGGGTAGAGCCTTTCACTCCGCCCACTACCGATACCTGTGCAAACTCATCCCATGTGCCGGGACGGTTGCCCATGTGGGCCTTGAATGCCAGGTATTTGTTCCACTGCGTTGCTTTCAGGGCGAGCGTGTCTATGTTGGTACCTTCCATGCTCAACGAGTGCACATACCCGTCTATGAAGATTGTGGAGTCGTTGCGCATGTCAAGTCCCACGTGCCTGAAGTCCACGCCATACTTTTGCACATACCGCTGCACCAGTCCGTCCATGCCCATCTTCAAACCCAGGTTGAATGTGGGCAGTGCCTCTTGCAATGTGTCTATGTTGATCGACAGGTGCTTGTATTGGTGCATGGCTATGTCGGCGCTCTTCGAGAAGTAATGGATAAGCGAGTCTATGCCATGCGGTGCGTCAAATGCAACATGGTTGTCTTCGTTCTCAAATGTAGCGTGGGTTGACGTCGCGTTGGAGTTAAATGTAGCCGAGGCTTTTGCCGCCCTCAGGATATCGCCGTCGAGAACCCAGTCTAGGTCTTCGACATCGACGTCCACGTTATACTCCTTGAGGTCCAGGTCTATGTCGCAGGTGCCCACTAGGCGGCCGCGGCCCGAGCACTCGCCTTTATAGAACCCTAGCGCATTGAGGTCGAGGTCAGCAATGTCGCCGCGGGCGTCTATCTGGTAATGACGGCCGTTGATGCTTCCTTCCACATCCACATCTACGCGGCAGTTGTCGTTGGCGCTTGTTATGCGGCCTGTCATCACGCCGTCGGCCATCGCCACGCGGGCATCGAGGTTCTCATACAAGTACTTGTTGCACATCACGCTAGCAAGGTCTATCTCGGCATTCACATGTGTCGAGGGGTTCAGAAAGTCGAATCCTTTGCCTCTGAACCGCATGTCGGCAGTGAGGTTGTCTATGTCATACAGTGGCAATATCGCCCTCACGGGGAAGCTGTTGAACGATGCGTCAAGGTCATACTCATCGGTGTTGGTGTTGAACGAACCCGTGCCCACAAGTTTGCCTGTGGAAAGTGTCATCACAGCGTCGGCAGCAATGCGGCCGTGGTCTAGTTTGGCATTGGCAGTGAGCGACATGGGCGGGAAATTCACTTCGTTTTGCATCGTCTTGTCGAGCAAGGTGGGCTTAACGAAGTTTATGTTGTCAAAGCGTGCGTCTAGCTTCACGTCACCGCTCATCGCATTGAAGCTTGTGGGGTTATATACAGTTCCGCTCACAGTGGCATGGGCATATTTAGGAAGGTCGGCCGTGAGGGTCGTAACATCTACCCGCGATGCATTTCCGCTCAACTCGCCCTTCAACGCCAGGGGAGAATATTGCGGAATGCCTTTGAGCACAGGAGCATACTCGGGCATGAGTTTGCTCACGTCTTGCAGGGCAATTCGCGAGTCAGTAGCCACATGGATATAGCCTTTGTTGGGATTGTCGGCAATCGACAAGTCTATGTGTGCATCAAGACTTATGTCGCTGAGCAGGGTGGCAAGTTTTGCTTTCTCCACACTTATCAGCTGGCTGTTTATCGCCACACTTGCCTCGCCACGGGTCACGGCTAGGCCGCTGCCGTTCTCGGTGAGGTCGAGCCGTCGCAAGGCAAAGTTGACGTCCGACCCGCGGTTATACAGGCTGTCAATAGCCACGTTCAGTCCAGCCACGTCTATATACCGCATGTCTAGGCCTCGGCCTGCGAACAGCTTCGCATCTCTCTGGGCATATGCAAGCTCACCGCCCGCAAGCCTCAAGCTGTCAGCCCTTATGGTCCATGGCACGGTGTCGGCTGGGTTGCACAGCGTGTCGGCTGGCACGGGATGCGCCAATGCATACTCCCGCGCGAACCTTTCGCTCGGATATATGTATCTCACTGCGATTGTATCAATAGACAAGCATCGGGCATCGACCTTGCGGCTACCCGTATCCACAAGGCCGTCGGCAAGCTCGGCAGCCTGCAGGTGCACCTTCAACGTGTCTATCGTGGGGAGCATGGTCATTGCATAATCCACGTTTTCTAGCTTGAGGTGGTAAGCCTGTATCTTCCAGGGAGATGATTCTGCCGTGTCACACTCGGTTACAACTTTGTCGGGATAATAGTCAAGATTTACATTTCCGCCTTTCACTGTGCCGTCAGCAAGGTTCACTGCATTATGGTCAAGATCCACGCCTATGCCCTTCACCAGGCATTGCTCTACCTGCGCCTTGAAAACCATCGACGAATCCTCGCTCACCATTCGGTAACGCGCGTCGGCAAGCGACGCTTCATCTACCTCCACATCGAGACGGAACAACGGCAGTACTGCTACTCCGGCAGTGAAGTTGCTGGCACTCAACATCGTGTCGCGCTGCTCGTCCAGAACAAGCAGCCCGTCAACACTCACGTCGAGAGGAAACTTGATAAGCACACGATCTATCGAGATATCAAGCCCAGTCTCCTCCGATGCCCACTCGCAAGCATAATCCTTCGCAATATTCTGTACCCAAGGGATATACAGGGAAAACGGCAACAGCACAATGAGCAACAAGAGCACACCCACGGTGCCCCCCACTATGCCAGTTATATTGCTTTTGACCTTCTCTGCCATCGTCATTAAATTCTAAAATGCAAATATAATAATAATCTGCGACAACACAAAGCATCTTGCACAAAAACTCCCCGCGCCCGCACGAAAACACAAAGAAAAGCACCACAGCACCCCCGCAGTCCGCCCCCGCAGTCCGCCCCTGTGTCGTGCGCATCAGCGCACGAAAGCACACAACAATCACCCAGCATCACAGACATTTGCAACGCCACGCTTAAAGCAATACTTCACATAAAAAGTTAAAGCAACGGTTTATTATGGTATCGGGCAATTACTCCTCTTCGGCAGGAGCAGGTTTCACAAGCAAAGCGCTCATCTCATACAGGCAGTATATCGGCACAAACACCACGATAGTCGAGAAGATGTCGCCAGGCGTGATAAACGCCGCCACAATCAGCAGTGCAACGACGGCATGACGGCGGAACTTGGAGAAAAAATCACGGTGAAGCACACCCATCTTGCCCAGCATCCACGCCACAAGCGGGAACTCAAACACCAAGCCCATCAGGAATATAAGACTCAAAAACGTGTCCATGTAGCTATCGAGCGAAACCTGGTTGGGCACCAACTCGCTCACATGGTAATCGGCAAGGAAGCGCAGCGACACAGGGAACACGATGAAATACCCCATCGCCACACCCAAGAAAAACATCAGGTTGCCCGCTAGGAACGCGCGACGAGCACCGCGCTTCTCGTTGGGATACAACGCCGGCTCCACAAACGTCCACAGCAGATATATGACTGCCGGGAACGAAAACACCAGTGCCAGCCAGAACGACGTGGTCATGTGAACCATGAATTGCGATGTCAATTCTATGTTTATCAAGCCGACATGATACCCGTCGGTTGTCAATTCCGGACAACCAGGCACGATTGATGCTATTTTCGACAATACACGATACAGCACAAAGTTCCCGTCGCAAGGGGCAAGGATAACGCTGTCAAACATTGACGGCATTGCCACAAAAAAACCGATCATGGTGACTGCCAGCAGCACCACAATCTTAATAAGCACCGAGCGCAACGCATCTAGGTGCTCCCAGAACGACATTTCAGGAAGATTCCCTTCGGTATCCATTTCCTAACCAACGGAAATATTTGTCAATATCCGGCAATTATTGCTTCTTTTCCTCGCGCTTGCGATTAAGCTCATCCAGTTCGCTATCGCTCTTGTTGATATCGTCTTGGATTTCATTCATCCCCTGCTTGAAGCTCTTAACGCCCTTGCCAAGACCCTTCATCAGTTCAGGGATCTTCTTGCCGCCGAACAGCAGCAGCACAACCACCACAATGAGAATTATTTCAGTAGTCCCAAAGAAACCGCAAAGTATAAAATTAAGCATAATATTATCCGTTTAATAGTTTTAATTGTGCAAATATACAAAATTCCCCCCACACCGCAAGCACACGGCATTGCTTTTTTATCCACACCAGCCAAATAATCCCTCACTCTGCCGAGCAAAAAATAACAAAATCTACTGCAAACTAGCCGGTCTTGCACCCAAATGGTATTTCATTCTAACGAGTGTAGCGAGTTTCATTTTAGGCGGAACAGCCGCATTTTTCGAGGTAATGGCAGCCATTACCATTTTCTTTTTCCGTTCTCGGATCATTGCACCTAGTCACAGGAACCAACCCGTGATTTTATAAGCCACCTTCTCCACCCAGCGCAAAGGATAGTTGATATCCACGTCGCGAGTGTGAGCACGCATGATGCGCAGTTTGTAGAACAGGTTGTGAAGCACCCACTCGGCTACCATCGATTCGTTCGTGCGGTTCATCAGCACAGGATTCGACGGATAACGCCTGCGCAACTCGTTGAGCACCTTAACCATATCCTGACGCTCTGTCACGCAGTATGATCCTTCCACGTGTATGTTGGTCTGCGATAGCGTGGTTCCTTCGATTATCTTTTTCATGACTCTTCATTTTATTTCAAGCTACAAATATACCGCCTTTAATGCAAACACACAACCCTGCTCGCATTTATTTTATGCATGAGAGAAAAATTTCCCCCATTACTGTTGCACATTAATTATAAAT
>JAGHSP010000225.1 GCA_018065815.1 Candidatus Sodaliphilus limicaballi
ACCCTTGTGCGACAATCCGCCCCAGCCTAGGGCGGCGATAAGTCCACAATGAGTGTGCAGGAACCTAAATCTCAACTCTTCAAAATTGTCACTGACCGACAATATGCACAATGCTGGCAGACTGCGCTACCCGCATCACACATCCACGACAATGCTGTCAAGTTCTTTTTCAAACTTTTTCAAGAAGTCATTCACCCCTCTGTTGGCCGCATACTCGTTGTAATAGAGCTGGGCAAACCTGAATGCAACCCTTGCTAGCACCTCCGACGAAGAACCTTTCTCGGCAAACTGACGCATCCACCTGTCCCACAACGAGTTAACAAGCTCCTCCGCCCTGCGGCATTGCTCCTCCTCGCTGGGGTTTACGCTGAGCGGAATGGGATTCACGTCAGCCAGGTGCAACCATATTTGTTTCTTTGCTTCGTTTGCCATTATCGTGTTGTCATGCATTTAATTGATTAATGCACTTGTCAATGTCCCGCACTATCTTGGAAATCATCGTCTTGCCTCGTGCCGCAGCTTCGGCATTGGGCGCAACCATGTGGGCCATGCGCAGATATTCGTTCTCACGCTTGACGCGTTCCATCTCTATGCGCAGCTTCTTATTCTCTTCCTGCACACGCTGCAACTCGGCGACAGCCTGTTCTTTTGCTGCCGAGAGAGCATGGTATTTCTCAACCATCACAGTGCTCTTGCTTACTAACCGAGCCAGTGTGTCTTGAAGTTCTGTTGCCACTTTCTTTCCAAGTTTTGCACAAAATTACAAAAAATAAGTGAAACAACAGCAATAAACCCGCTAAATATTCAACTAAATGGCATAAAAAAATTCGCTCACGCTATTTTTTTTCACAACAATGAATGAAAAATCAAGAATTAGGTTGTAAATTTGCATTCACAATGAAAGGACTTGTAATTAAAGACACCGGCAGCTGGTATGTCGTGCGCCATGACGACGGCACGCTGCACAACTGCAAAATCAAGGGCAACCTGCGCCTCAAGGGTTTCCGTTGCACTAACCCCGTGGCGGTGGGCGACATCGTCACAATCGAGATTAAAGGCGACGGAACAGCTTTTATCCGCTCTATCGAGGAGAGACGCAACTACATCATTCGCCGCGCCAGCAACTTGTCGAAGGAGTTCCAAATCATAGCGAGCAACATCGACCAGGCCGTTCTTGTGGTCACGCTTGCCAACCCCGTGACCAACACCACTTTCATTGACCGTTTTCTTGCCACCGCCATGGCCTACAACGTGCCTGCCGTCATCGCAATCAACAAAACCGACCTGCTCGACAGCGACGACGACAAGGCATACCTAGACGCCGTGGCTGGCCTATACAAATCAATAGGTTACGAGGTGCTCACACTATCCACGGTCACAGGCCAAGGAATTGACAGCCTGCGTTTGTCACTTGCCGGCAAGACATCGCTGCTTTCGGGCAATTCCGGCGTAGGGAAAAGTTCTATCATCAACTGCCTCATACCTGACGCCCACGTGCGTGTGGGCGATGTGTCGCAGTCACACCACACCGGCATGCACACCACCACATTCAGTGAGATGCTCGACCTGCCTGGCGGGGGCTGCATCATCGACACTCCAGGAGTTAAGGGATTCGGCACCATCGACTTCAAAAAAGAAGAAGTGGCCCATTACTTCCCCGAAATTTTCAGCATCTCCGAGGGTTGTCGCTTCAACAACTGCACCCACACCCACGAGCCCGGCTGCGCCGTGCTCGAAGCCGTCGAGAACCATTACATCAGCGAGTCGCGCTATGCCAGCTACTTGAGCATCATCACCGACGACCCCGACGACAAGTACCGCAAGGCATTCTAGCCAAATTTTTTAGATCACTCGCGCGCGTGTGCACGCAAGAAATGCCACCCGTGCCCGAGGATCAGCCATCCTTGCGCGCGCACGCACGCAAGAAAAGCCACTTTATGCAATCGGTTGCATAGCGCTACATGCATGTTTGTGCAGCAATTTTATTGACCATTGGACAAAAAGTCGTTACCTTTGCAACGTTTTTAAACTTAAATGATTTTTATTATGAACGTAGAAACTATTGGTTTATGGGCAGGTGCCGTATGGAACGCCCTCAACGATGCCAAAGGCACGCTTAACGTGAAGGGTCTCAAGAAGGCCACTAAATTGAAAGAGAAAGAAGTTTACGCAGCTATCGGCTGGCTCGCTCGCGAGGGCAAGGTTAATGTAAACGAAAACGAAACCGAGGTTGAAGTAAATCTTATCTGATTTATTCAGTTTTAAGAAACAAAAATGCTAGGGTATTGTCAAAACATGGCAATACCCTCTTTTTTTCACCCGCACCGAGGCACTTCCATGATTCAGAACATCCGTCAATCTATCGTTGCCGCAAATTCCTTGGGCGTCATACCTTTGACCTTAACAAACGCCTTGTTGAAGTTGCTGCGGTCACCTATTCCCACCATTTCAGCCACCATGCTGTAGGTGTAGTCGGGGTGCTGCCGCATAATATCGCAGGCATACTCAATGCGCAAGCACATGCGCCACTGGCGGAACTCTGTGCCCAACCGGTCTTTGAAATAGGCGCGGAACACAGTAAGGCTCACGCCCAATTCTGCAGCCAGCGTCTCCGACACGAGGTCGTTTTTCACAAACTCCTTGCGGCCAACCCATTCAGCCAGATTGGCCTCGAGCACATCAAACGCCTCGTCGCTGGCACCCATTACAACCAGTGGTGTTTCTTCGGTCTTTTCAGCCCGGCCATACACCTTGTTGACGACAGCAGCAGTACGGTAGCAATAATTCACAAAGCACAGTGTGACATACACATACGCCACTGCGGCACATAGCATCCATACATCATAGGCTTGCACGGGCAGGAATATCACCACACACACCGACAGACCCAGCAGCGACACCATCACGTAGAACGTCTTTATCCACTTGTAACTGTAAGCGCTGTCCTCGTCGGTCACGTCGTCGGTCACCTTGATAAGCTCACGGTAGTTTTGGTAAAATTTATACTGATAAAACACAAAAAGTGCGAGATACACAACTAGCGCCAATGCAAGCGACACCACAAAGCGGTCACGCCACATCACCACCACCGTCACCAGCTGCATTGCATTTGCCGTGAGCACCGCCAGTGCAGGCACCACCCACCGGCGTGAGAGTTCCCTTGGAGCCACAAACGCCACACCTGTGCAGCAAAACAGCAACGCCTGCATGCTACCGCTCACCAACGTGCTTGTCTGGATTATCTCGTGGGTAGATGGCAGGTTGAACAACACCGTCTTGAGACACGACAAACCCACGACAAGAAACACAAGCGCCAGGCACGTGCGGCACACCCTCATGCGCCTCCACTCGGGACGACGAGGTATCTTCACCATCGACATAAACCCTGCCGACGTCAGAAACGAAAACATTGCCACACTACTGGCCACCTGATGCACATCCATGATGCAAAGTTAGCACCTTTTTGCGGTTTTTGCAACCATTTAGTTACCACTTTTTCCCAAGTAATAAAATGTCACTCCAAGCACTCTAGTAGTTCCCCCTACCGAGCAACAGCAGTGCCAGGGTGTTCTTCATCTGATATATTCCCTGTCACCCCCCCCTCTGCCCCGTCAGGAAATATCTTGACAAATAGCAGATAAAACATTTAAACCTCAAGTAAAAATTCACCATAAAGTTTTAGTGCAACTTTAGGATGAATTCTACCCATCAAACAAGGCTTTGCTTACACTCCTGCCAAATAACTCGAAAGGGAACGAATCAATCACGATTCATTCCCTTCCTAATATTAAACATCAAACTATTATAATCATTTGAATGATCCGCCGCGCAGCAGATACAGTTTCACTGTGCGGCTGAAATCCTCGATTTGCTCCTTGCTGATGAGTTTCACGTGATTCATTCCATCGTCGCCGTGGAGCTTGAGTTGTGCCCAATACTGACAGTGAGACAGGGCGTAAACAAGATCCTTATCGGCAACCTTGAGTTCGTCGTCGCTCTGCTCCCAAATCATGATGCCGTCTCCCTTGCCACGCTTGATGTTCACTGGACGGAACTTATACTCGAAACCGTCGATCTGGAACACCATGTCGTTGTAGTTCAATGGGTCGTCAGCGTAATACTGCACACGCAATCGCAATGCACCGGGATTGCCCTGGCCGTCTTCGGTGAAATACAAGTAAACGTCGTTAGTAGTGTTATCTACAACCGCATTCTTGGGAAGAATACTGTTATAACCCGACACGACTTTTGACTTGAAGGAACCGATAAGTTCCTCTTGGGTCTCCGCAATAGTGTCGTCCTGCCAAGTCATGCGCTTGGGCTCGTCAAATTTGTATTCCTTAATTGAATAATCTTTTTCAAGAAGCTCCTTCAAGAAACTCTTGTCCACAGTTGACTGTTGTGCAACAGGATTTTTAGTAACTATTGTGCCGCAAACGGGGCACTTGCCTTCGCCCGAGAAATGAGGCATCGCATTGTTGCCTTGTAACAGTGAGCAACTGCTCGCCCCTGCCAATGCTGCAAACGTAAACGCAACGCCCGCTATGCGATTGATAAATTTGCTGTTCATAATCAAGTGAATAATAAAATTTTCCACAAAGTTAATACATTACTTTTAATTTACAAAATTAAATTAACAATTTATGAAAACAAATTTATTTTTGTTCGTAAACAAAAAAATGCTACATGAGGGTGTCCAGAAAGAAAACAAGGAGTATAACACAGCTTTTTGTCCATGCGGACAAACTTGTTATACTCCTGTTAGCCAAAACATTAGTATCAGATATGGTTTACATTCCTGCCGGGTGTGATTTCGAGAAGCGTTAAAACTTGCCCCCCATGGCACGATATAGTTCAAAAGTGTGGGCGAATGCCTCGAGTTGTTTATCGGTGAGCATCTTCACGTGGTTCATGCCATCGGCTCCCTTGAGCGAGATGCGTGCCCAGTGACAATGCGACAATGCATATACCAGATCTTTGTCCTGGGCTGTGAGAGCATCCTCGCTCTGTTCCCAATACATGCGAGCACCCTGCTTGCCTCGCGCGGGTTTGCCTGGGTGAAAACTATAGTTGAAGCCATCGATGGTGAATGTTATGTCATTGTAGTTCAACGGATCGTCGGCATAGTACTGCACTCGCAGATGCAGGCGTCCAGGGGCATTGCCGCTTGATTCGAAGCAGAAGAACACGTCGTTGGCATCATTGGCAAGCGAAACGCCCTTGGGTGTATAAAATGTGTTGCCATTGCGGCGACCGCTCGACACATGCGACAGCAGTCCGTTCACGTCGTTGCTCACGGGGTCATCCTTCCATGTGATGGGCTTGGGTTCCTCATAGAGGTCAAACTTCTTGAGCGAATAGTCCTTGCTCAACAACTCTTTCATGAGCGACTTATCGACACTGGCAGCGGCTTGGCGCTGGGCGGGTCTAGGCGGAATCACGCGGTTGTCGTGCTTGCTCTTGTTCTTTGCCTCTTTCTTGGCTTCTTTTTCAAGGCGCTTGGCTTCTTTCTCCTGCTCCTTGGCCTCACGAGCTTGTTCCTTAGCCTCGTGGTCCTTGTGCATCTGCTTCATCGCCTTGTCAAACTCTCGCTCTGGATGCAGGCGGCGCACAGGCAGGCGGACACTCGGGTCAAGGTCTTTCTCATCGGGGACTGCATGAGCATCGAGGCAGAAGGTCGCCGCTGCGGCCAGCATTATCGCATATACAAAGTATTTTTTCATTATAATTTAATGTGTTGGTCCACAAAATTACTCATTCATAGCCACACGAGCAAACTTTTTACATTTTTTTAAGTTGTGTGAACCGATAATGATAACTAACTTTGCAAAGAAAACATAAACACATTTGCTATGGTTAAAATCGGCAGTACATGCAGTGAGATTGGAACAAAGGCCCTATTGCTGGGCAGTGGTGAACTGGGCAAGGAAGTAGCCCTTGAATTACAACGCTTGGGCGTTGAGGTTGTGGCATGCGACCGCTACGAGGGTGCGCCAGCCATGCAGGTGGCACATCGCTGCCACGTGTTCAATATGCTCGACAGCAACGAGTTGCGCCGCGTGATTGAGCTTGAGAAACCCGACCACATCATTCCCGAGGTTGAGGCTATCGCCACTCCCGTTCTTGTAGAGCTTGAGAAAGAAGGCTACCACGTCACTCCCACCGCCACCGCCGCATGGCTCACAATGAACCGCGAGGGAATACGCCGCTTGGCAGCCGAGCAACTGGGCATCACCACATCACGCTACCGTTTTGCCAGCACCGAGGAAGAGTTCCACGAGGCTGTTGCCCAAGTGGGAATACCCTGCGTAGTGAAACCCATCATGAGCTCTAGTGGCCACGGACAGAGCACCGTGAAGTGCGAGGCCGATGTGGACCGGGCATGGAGCATCTCGCAAGAAGGCGGACGTGCAGGCGCCGGACGCGTCATCGTCGAGGCTTTTGTCGATTTCGACTATGAAATCACCCTGCTCACAGTGCGCAGCGTGGCTGGCACATGCTTCTGCGAACCCGTGGGACACATTCAGGAAGATGGCGACTACCGCTACTCATGGCAACCACAAGCCATGAGCACCAAGGCACGCACTGCTGCCGAGGACATCGCGCGCAAGGTCACCGACGCACTGGGTGGCTATGGAATCTTCGGCGTGGAGATGTTTGTCAAGGGCGATGAGGTTATCTTCAGCGAGGTTTCTCCCCGCCCCCACGACACCGGCATGGTGACAATGATATCGCAAGACATGAGCGAGTTTGCGCTCCATGCACGCGCTCTCATGGGGTTGCCTGTCCCCGAAATCAAATTCTACGGCCCCAGCGCATCACGTGCCGTGGTAGTGGAAGGCGACACTAATCGCATTGAATTGTCGGGCATCGACAAAGTGCTCGAAGAACCAGGCGTGCAGATGCGCATCTTCGGCAAGCCCGAGGTCAAGGGACACCGACGCATGGCTGTGATCCTGGCAACCGACACCACTGTGGAGGCCGCACGCGAGAAAGCCGCACGAGCCTACGACCGACTCACCATCACCACCCTGCCACGAGAATAAGATCGCGAGCCTCAAGTTTCACTCGCTTACACACCCTGCACGCAAGCTTAACCCCTTTACATGCGAGTTTAATCCCTTTGCACGCTAGTTTAGCCCCTTTACATGCGAGGGTATAGCTTGCCATGCCTGCTGCGATCGCATTTCTTGCGATTACAGGCATGTAGCGGCGTGTGGTTCCCCATGCTTTTTTCACAGCATCAGCCACGACCACTTGCCAAGTGCTCGCCGACTCATCGCCACACAGTGCAGAAACATCGCTGAACGACAAGTCACAACGACTCCCGTCGCGAGAAAACATGATAAACGGATAGCGATAGTCGCTAGTTGCATAACCACAATCAAGGCTGCTGTCATCTCTCTTATTCAAGAAAGGAACTAAAGATGTAATGCTATTTTTCATACTGTTTCTTATTTTTATTGCAAAATTACCCACCACCCCGGCACAAAACAAGCACACCAATGTTAACATATCTTAACCAAAGCAGCATGATTCCCAAATAGGATACAACTTCAAAAAACAGAACTTGTGTGATAATCGCCTATATACAATTATCCCTGCCGGAAAATTGCTGGCAGGGATAATTCTTAATAGCCTATTTCTGTCTAGATTCTTCTTTAGAACGCTACTTGCACTTGGGTGAGTATGTTGTTCTCACCGTCGCGGCCTGCCCACTTGTGGTGGGTGTAGTTGAGCTGCACGCGGCATGCCTTGTAGAACCAGTACTGCACACCGGCAGTGTAGCGGTTCTGAACGCCCTGGAAGTTATTGAGGTGATCGTAAGACGCAACGAGGTCAAGCTTCTTTACCACGTTGTTGACCGACATGGTTGCATAGCCGCCATTGCTGTTGTAGTCGCCGTCCTTGCCCCACATGTACTCGGCACGCAGGTTAACGGGTTTTGTCTTCAACTGACAACCTGCTGCAAAACGGTTGCGGGTAAAGTTGCCGTTGTCGGAAAATCCTGTCACGCCGGGAGCTGCATCACACACGTTAACGCCGTCTTCATTCTTGTGTACTGCCACGTTGCCCTTGCCTAGAATCATCGAACCGCTGAGCATGAGTTCCTTCACTGGACGCACCGAGAGGCGTGCCACGAAGTCTTTCTGCGAATTGATGTCCTTGCAGTTGCGTCCGGCGCCATTCATCACTGCTAGGTCATAAGAGAGTTTCTTGTCGAGCAGGTCGCCATACACTGTAATACCGATGTCACGGCCTGCGCCAGCGGGCATCATGAGAGGATTGCTGCCCATCACCATGTCGGTGGTAACGAGCGAAGTGAGGTTGATGGTCTCGAGGATAACAGGCGCAATGGGGTTTTCGATAGAGAAAGGTGTCTTGAACTGTCCCACCTTGATGTTCACAGCCTCGCAGGGACGGTAGTTTACCCACAGTTCATGCATCGAGGTCTTGCGGAAGTCATACATGAACTCAGCGCTGAATTTGTCGTTGAGTTTGGCATCAGCGATAAAGATAATCTTATCCACCGAGAACTCATTGCTGGGTGTGGACTTGTCGTGATACTGCCAGCCTGCCATTGCATAGCCGTTGAAGTGGAAATGCTCGCCGAGCGATTTAAGCCATGATGGTTTGTTGTCCTGGGCTAAGCCCGAAATTGTCACTAAGGATAAAAGTAATGCAAATAATTTTTTCATTAGTCTGATTTATACATTTAATATAATGTGTATCCTGCCACGTTATCACACGAGCAGGATACACCCTAGTCTGTTTTACTTAAAGATATCATCAACTGTCTTGATGAGTTCCTCGCCTCCTAGACCGCGCTTCACAATCTTGCCTTCGGGGTCGATGAGCATGATGTGGGGAATGCCAGGAATGCCATAGATGTCGGTGGGCTCGGTCCAGTTCTTGCCATTCATCACCACAGGCCACTCGATCTTGAGCTCTTCCATAGCCTTGGCTGTTGCCTCGTCCTCGTCCCACACTGCGATGCCCACAAAGTTCATCTTGCCGTTGTACTTGGCATAGAGTTGCTTGATGTTGGCAACTTCTTTGCGGCAGGGACCGCACCAGCTTGCCCAGAAGTCAACAAGGGTATATTTGCCATTGCCTGCATAGTCACTGAGTTTCTCGCCCTTGGCGTTGGCAAAGTCGGTAAACTTCTTGCCCTCGGCTGTGTTTTCCTTAGCCTCGGCATCTTTCAGGGCCTTGCCCACACGCTTGAGGTCTTTCCACTCGGCGGGGAGTTCCTTGAGCATGTCTTCTATCTGCGCCACAGTGAAGTTGTTATACATGAGATAGTAGTTGAATGCCCAGGGGCCTATGCCATTATCCTTGTTATCCTTGTAAGCCTTTTGGAATATTGCAGCCTCGGCTTCGTCGCCATCGGCTTTCTCGAGTTCAGCGTCAATGGCATTAAGCTTGTCGTTGAGAGCTGTGCCTGTTGCCTTGCCGTCTTCCCAGTTGATCGTAATCTCGCCAGCCTCAACGATGAATCCCAGCTTGCCGTCAACCACAAGTCGTGCCATGAACGAGCCTGCTACTGAATCCTGGAACACAACTTCCTTGCCCTTGACAACTTCCTGCGCGATAGTGTCGCCGCTATCGTAACTGGTGAGATAAGCAGTCTCGCCATCGGCCGAGTCATCAGCAAATTTCACTGTGATTTTATACGGTTCTTTCTTGATTTCTTCTTGGGTTCCGTCGGTCGTGCACGACACGATGGCCAGCATTGAAATTGCTGCGAATAATATTTTTTTCATTTCTTGATTGATTTATAAATTAATGAATGAATGTGCGAACGGGCGCTGATGCGTCCAAAGTTGGGATTGCTGCGTGTGGGACTCACACGGTTGCTCAAGAATATGTAGAACATATCGTTGGCGGGATCAACCCAGAAACAAGTGCCAGTGAAGCCTGTGTGCCCGAATGTCTCGGGGGTTGCCTCTTCGCAGGTGTTTGATGCGTCGGGGTTGCCCACAACAGGTTTGTCAAATCCCAAACCGCGGTGGCTGCGGGGACTCTTGTCGGTAGTGAACAACTTCACAGTCTCGGGTTTATAGTAACGCTCGCCGCCGTAGGTTCCGCCATTGAGCCACATCTGCAACAGCTTGGCCAGGTCGTTGCCAGTTGAGAACAAGCCCGCATTGCCCTGAACTCCGCCCGAGAAGGCTGCGAGCTCGTCGTGCACATAGCCGTGAATGTGCTGGCGACGCAGGTAGGTGTCAACCTCGGTGTAGGCTATCTCGTCGCGATCGAACTTCTCCAGCGGGCGATACATTGTGTGGTAAGCGCCCAGCGGACCGAAGATGTTGTCATGAGTAATCACATTGAGAGGCTGATGGGTGATATTCTCTACCGCATTAGCCAGCAAGCTGAAGTTAAGGCAACTATAAAGATATTTCTTGGGGCCAAGCTTCTCGGCATAGATGCGGTTCATGATTGAGTCGTAGGTGCACTTGCCGCCCCATATTCCGTCAGCAATCTCAATGTTGAACACATCGGTCTTCTTGTCCGACAAGATGTCGGTGCGCAGCTTGGCGTCCTTGTGGCCGTAAGCACCTGCCATGATAAGGATCGTGTGGTTAGCATCTTTCTTGTTGGTGATGAGAGCGCCTTTATAAGTTTTGGGATCCATCATCATCTGCCACATACTCAATGAAGGCGGCATGCCTGTCTCGTGGTAGAGCAAGCTGCGGAATGTCATGTCTTGCTTGTCGGGACGGCGCAATCCGGGAATATACTTGCTTGCAGCCTCGTCGAGCTGGAAACCGCCGTTGTCATACACCTTCATCACTGCGCTCAACGTGCCTGTCGCCTTCGACACCGATGCCAGGCCGTAAAGGGTATTGTCGGTCACCTCGATTCCGGTGCCGTAAGCTATCTCGCCGAAACTCATCTTTGCCACAATCTTGCCAAGACGACCCACGATGACCTGACAGCCGGGGAATGCTTTCTCGCGCACACCCAGCGATGCGACCGAGTCGATCTGGTGCAGCAGGTAATTGTCCATGCCCACCTCGGCAGGAACGGTATAACCCAGGCGGGTAGCGTCGTAGGTGATGCCTGTGCCCACTGCATACTGCTTGTCGCCGCACTTGAGCGAAATGGGAAGATGACCCTTTGCAGCATTGCCGCCGAAGATTGTCTGCACTGCATAGTCTTCGGCTATATCACTTTTCTCGTAGGTGAGAACAACGGCCTTCACGTTAGGATTGTTTATTGCCGACGAATATTTCTCGATGTCATAGGCATGGGTCATGAGGACAAGCACGATATTGTCACACATTGGCAACAGTGCGTTGACCGAAGCGGCAAACGGAGATTCCTTGTCGCTCTCCACACCCACGATCAGTGTGTTGAAGTTGCCAGCCTTGACCTTGGCGGCGACTGCCGAAGCCGACTCCTTGTTAAGGTCAAATGCAGTGACCTCGGCATAGTCGTCGGCACGATCATGGAACATCGACTTGAGTCCCTTGTCGCTACCCATTGTGACTACCGCAATGCGGTTTTTCATCAGATTGCCCAACGGAAGGATCGAACCTTCATTTTTAAGCACCGTGACCGAACTTGACGCCAAGCGATGCTTGACCACATCGGCCTGGCCCTTGTTGAGGTCATCCTTGAGGCTGGTTGCGGTAACAGTCTGCTTCTGGGTAAGGCCCAGCGCATATTTGTACCGCAATATCTTCTTGCAACGTTCGTCGATGTCTTTCTGTTTCAGGCGTCCGGCTTCTATTGCCATTTTCACTGCTTTGAGTTCGCCATCGGCATTAAGCGGCATGAGCAGCACGTCGTTGCCTGCAAGCAATGCGTTCACACAGGGCGAACCGGGCATCGCAAGGGCTCCTTGCATGTTGAGAGCATCGGTGAATACCAGTCCTTGAAATCCCATCTGCTTCTGCAGCAAGTCGGTAACGCACTTCCTTGACATTGTGGATGGTTTGCGTTCCTTTTCTATTGCAGGCACATAGAGGTGTGCAGTGAGCATGCCCGACAGGCCTGCATCGATATACTTGCGGAACGGTGCGAACTCGCACAGCGACAACTCGTCGATACTCTTGTTAATCACGGGCAATGTCTTGTGCGAATCCTCCGATGATGAGCCATGGCCGGGAAAATGCTTGCCCACTGCCATCACACCGCCGTCTTCAAGTCCACGGGCATAAGCGATGCCGTGACGGGCCACGAGGTCGGGATCCTCGCCAAACGAACGGGTGCCTATTACCGGGTTCTGCGGATTATCGTTCACGTCGAGCACCGGTGCAAAGCTCACATGGATGCCCATGCGGCGCAGCTGACGTGCCATCTCACGGCCATACTCATAGAGCAAACGGTCGTCGTCGATAGCACCTAGCACCAGGTTGCGCTGGAAGTGAGGCACGCCTGGCATGCGCATCGACAGTCCCCACTCGGCATCGATAGTAATCATCAACGGCACCTTTGCCATCGACTGGGCCATATTGGCTGTCTTGGCAAGTTCGTCCATGTCAGAGTCCATGTAGATGAGCCCGCCCACCTGGTTCTTCGCCACGTAGTTTTCTAGGCGGGCACGCGATGGTTCATCACTGCACGAAGCCACACACATGACAAACAACTGGGTGATGCGCTCGTCGGGGGTCATCTTGGCAAAAGTAGATTCCACCCACTCTTCCATCTTGGCCTTGTCGGTTTTCTTCAGCATGTTGGGCTGCTTAGCCTCGCCACGTGCCACACTGGCAAGTGTCATGGCTAGCATCAAGGCCACGGTAAACATTCTTGTTAGTTTCATAGAGGTCAAAATTAAGAAGAAAGTGTGCCATAAGACACTACGACACACCCTCTGTATAGGTTATTCTTATTTTTTCACCATACGCCAGCCGTCGGCACCATTGATCTTCTTGCCGGCTGCCTTGAGCTCCTTCACGTAGTCAAGGATGTGCTCGCCATACTTCACCTCATCGACCCACAGGCGTTTTGCATCTTTGAATGACTGCATGTAGTCACCACCGTTGGCAAGGTAGTCGATAGTTGCTACGTTGTAGATCTTCTTGGGATCAATATTCTTGCCGTTGATCTTTGCGGTAAGGAGCTCGCCTTTGTCGTTGAACGTAGCGCTGAGTTCCTTGCTCACGCAGTCACCGCCACGGCCTGCCATCACCTTGAGTGCATCGATAAGGCCCTGGCCTGTAATCTCAAGCACCACGTAACGGTTGTCGAAGGGGAACATCGAGCCGATGAGTCCCTCGCTTACCATACCCTCGGGCATGTTCACGCGGATACCGCCCTTGTTCATGATAGCGCAATCAACTTTCTTCACGCCCGAAATCTTGCGTATGATTTCAAGAGAAGCGTCGCTCACCCAGTTCTGCAGGGGAGCCTCGCTGTTCTTCATCGCGCGTGCGCTCTCGCTCACGGGCAGGTTCATGAGTGAATCCACACCCTGACGATAGGGCTTAAGCCAGTTGTCCATTGCCACATATTTCTTGGCTGCCTCGTCCCAGGTCTTATCTACAGCAATCTGGTTATACACAACCTTGCCAGTTTCGAGGTCGAGGTCGTAGGTTGACACGATTTTGCCCCACTTGCCGTTCTGACCCACTGTGATAGGTTTGCCGTCGGCATTCATTACGGTTGCCTCGGGGGTGCCGGGCTTAACGGTCGAGTGAGAGTGACCGCCTATCACGAGGTCAATGTAGTGGCTAGACTTTACCACGTCCTGATCGTTAGGTTCGCCGGGAGCATCACTCACATAACCGATGTGCGAGAGCATCACCACGTAGTCAACCTTCTGCACCTCCTTGAGATACTTGGCAGTGGCGTCGGCAACGTCTATCGAAGGCAGGTAACGCAGTCCCTTATAGTTCTTGTCGCTCACGAGGCCGGCAGGCTGCACATTGATGCCCATCACAGCCACACGCTTGTCGCCGAATGCCTTGATCATGTATGGCTTAACCAGACCAGCCATCTTTGTGTCGCTGAAGTCATAGTTTGCGCTCAGCAGTTCAGCCTTCACGTTCTTGTAGTAGTGGTAAGTGCTGTCGATGCCATTGTCCATCTCGTGGTTACCCCATATCACTGCATCATAGCCCAGACTGTCGATAACAGCATATTCAACCGCACCGCCATAGAGCGAGAAGTAAACGTTGCCCTGAACCGCATCACCAGCGTGAAGCGTCATGGTGTACTTGTTCTCGCTGCGCACCTTGTCATAGATAGCACGACGACGCAGCGCGCCGCCTTTATTGTCACTAGCAGGGTCTATCTGGCTGTGAGTGTCGTTTACAGCAATGATAGTCACATGCTCAGCCTGCACCGCAGGAGCCAAAGCCATCGCAGCAAGGCCAATAATGAAAATGTGCTTTAATGTCTTCATAAATCAAATTATTTATAGATATTTATTA
>JAGHSP010000017.1 GCA_018065815.1 Candidatus Sodaliphilus limicaballi
AAACTAGCCTAACTAAATAAACAATAATAACAGAACAAAACTACAACTGTATTTATGAACAGATTTTTCTCTCTCGTGATGGCACTCACTATGTGCGTAGCCCTCACAACCCCCGCATGGGCCGCCCCTGACCAGTATGTCAACGATGCTCAGGGACGACAGTATCTTGTACCCTCCGAGGGTCAATATCAGGGCCAGAGAATGATGGAACTCACAACTCCTTCGTCTAACGGTACCTTTGGTTTTACAAGCGCTGGAAGTAGCAGCTATCACCTCAATGTTAGTGGAGGTACAGATGCCAATAAACAAAACATTCAAATTTGGACCGATCGCCATAACTTTGAGATTATCAGTGCCGGCGGAGGCTGGTTCCGCATCAAATTTGCCACAAGGTATATTGATACTGATGTCACAGGTGGCGTGAAAGAAAAGTCTAACCTTTGGTTATATGCTTACTCTACTGGAGATTCTGAAAAAGATCAGACATTCAAGTTCAAGAAAAACAGCGACGGAACATACACCATATGCAGCCGTCACAACGAGAACCTTGTGTTTGACGTAGAAAACGGAACAATGGCTAACGGTACCAACGTTCGTCTTTGGACCAGCAATGGCTCTGCTGCCCAGAAGTGGATTCTCACTCCCACATCAGGCACTTACATGCTGCCCGACATCACCCCGCAAACCACCGTTCCCGATAAGTACTTTGTAAGATACCTTATTGCAAATGGTTTTGCGTCTATCTATAACCATAGCAGCCACACCGTTACAGGCAAGGCTACACTAAGTGCCAACTACGACAGCAACACAGGCAAGGCTAAGGCTGGAGCCAATGAGCACGTTGTCATCGTTAATCCCGAAGCGGTCGCAGAATTCAACAAGCTCGGTACACATGGTAATATTAGCTATAAAGATCAATCTACTCTTACAAAGCAATTTGAAGGTGTTTCTAACTTTAAAGGTATTGAGTATTTTACCAACCTTAAGAAACTTGACCTCTCTCGTGCGCAATTTGGCGACTCTATTGGAACTTCCTCCAAGGTAGCTGGTTATCATGGCAACTATACTAAAATAACACCTGCTAATCTCAACCTCCAGTACAACACTCAGCTTGAGTATCTCAACCTTGATTATGCCGAATTCAAGACAGGTGCACTTCTTTCAAGTTCGCACATCTACGACTTGAAGAAACTCACGTTCCTCAACTTGAGCAACAACTTCCTGACCGATATCGACCTCGACCAGTTCCCAGTTCTCGAGCGTTTCCAGGCGTGCCACAACTTCGACCTGAGGACCATTAAAGCCAACATCGAGAACCGAAACATGAAGGAGCTCGCAATCTTCGACTCTATGTTTGGCTGGAAAGATGGCGACGAGGACAACGGTGCCCTGCAGGCGCTCATCGATAAGTTCCCCAGACTCGTGTTCCTGCACGCATTTGCGACTCCCAACTATGAGCTTGACCTCACAGGCCACGAGTACCTCGAATCAATATGGCTGCTCAAGTCGGCCTACGGTGCAAGCCAGGGTCTTGTGTATGACGGCGTATATAATATAGTATCTTATAAAGACCATGCACTCGGTTTTGACTGCGATGGCGGTGCAAAAACTGATGGAACTAACGTTCAGCTCTGGACCATCGACCGCAATGCCACACATCACCAGTTTAGGATTACGAAGGTAGCGACCGAAAACGGCATCAACTGGTACTCGATTAAACCCAATCATGATACCAGCAAGGGTGTTGATGTAAGTAACGCTTCTTCAAGCGATGGAGCTAACATCCAGCTCTGGACCTACAACGGCAATGCCGCACAGCTGTTTGCGTTTGTTCGCAATGACGACGGTTCTTATAAGATTGTAAGCAAACTGAATGGCACAAGCGTGCTTGACATCAATGGCGGCAATGTTGCCCAAGGTACCAACATCCAGCTGTGGGGAGACAATGGCAGTGCTGCACAGAAGTGGGTGCTCCTTCCCATCGACTTGACTATCACTGCCGGACAGGCTGGTAGCGCACGCCAGATTGCCAAGGGTCCCTGGCTCCACAAGCTCGACCTGAGCAATTGCACCGAGCTGCGTGATGTTAATGTTCAGAACATGCACCTTGCTTCGCTCAATCTCAATTCGCCCTACATCAAGAAACCCCTCTCTGAAGAATACCAAGACTGGACATTCTGCCGCGAGGTAACAAATGCGAGCGGTGTATATGGTGCAGGGCAGTTAGTTCCTGATGTGATAGTGAAAAACAACTACCGCCACGTGAATGTCAACACATTCAAGCATAAAGACGAGAAAACAGGAAAGTGGTGCTGGATGTTCTACTTGCGTCTGAGCTATAATGGAAATGATGCAAAAGAGGCAAGTTTGGTACTCAACAAACAGTCAAGTTACTTCGAGACAATGACTCTGGACACTTATAGCGACTATAATGCATTGGGAAGCATGAGCCGCAAGGAATTCAAGATTGAGAACACCCTTGAAGCAGACTCTCTTAACTGCGATAGGATTTCACATTTCTATACTGCAAAGGAAATTGACAATATCAACAGCACAGGCTTGATGACGCATGATTTAAGTGTTGCGAACGACCACACGATGTGCACTATTGAGCACGACGGCGTTAATCCTCCCATTGTGAACAATGGCGAAGTGCAGGATGCAGCCACATCGCAATTCCTTGAGCACTTCAGCAAGAA
>JAGHSP010000245.1 GCA_018065815.1 Candidatus Sodaliphilus limicaballi
AGACAATATTATCGATTTCGGGAAAGCCCGGATTGTACAAGTTAATATCTTATGGTAAAAACCTTCTTATCGTTGAAAGCCTTGTTGATGGCAAGCGCACTCCTGCTACTGCTCGCGATAAGATTATCTCTTTAGGTGATATCGCTATCTATACTCTTGACCAGGAGGTTCCTCTGGCGCAAGTTATGGATACAATCAGCAAGCAATTTGATGGCAAGCAGTTGAATGCCGCTGATTATAAGACAGGTGAGCAACTCGCTGATTTCTTTAAGAGCGTGCTTCCTAACTATGATGAGGAACGTGTTTACAATAATGACATTAAGAAGGTAATCTCTTGGTATAATATTCTTGTGGGTGCTGGTATTACCGAATTTGTTCCTGCTGAAGAAAATGCTGCCGAGGAGGCAATAGAGGAAGAAGCAAAGGAAGCTTAAATTAAGTATGTAAATATGGAATAGAATGTGGGGTTTATTTATATTGACCTCACATTCGTTTTAATAATGAATCGATATCGTATCATATTATTTTTGTGTGTGGCGGTAACAATGTTGTCGCTGTTGTCTTGTGGTAAACGCAATTATAATAATGATGATATTTATGACAAACCATCTAAACACACAACTGCTTCCGTAACACACTCTTCTCGTACTGATGAAAAAGGTGATGTTTATAAGGCATGGAAAAGACTTGATATAAAACTTGGTAAGGAGGATAACAAGGAATTGTATAATGAGATTAAGGAATGGCTGGGTACTCCCTACAAGTATGCATGTGAAACTAAAGGCGTTTGCACTGATTGTTCGGGGTTTGTGATGAAGGTTTATCTGGCGGTATATAAAAAACCTATTGAGCGAAATTCTGGGCGCATCTTTGAGAAGAACTGCAAACCGATATCCCGCAACAACCTGAAGGAGGGAGATCTAGTCTTTTTTCATGGCAAAAATCCCGGTCGCATAACCCACGTGGGCATCTATTTGAAAGACGGGTACTTCGCTCATGCGTCTTCATCGCAAGGTGTTACGGTTAATTCTCTTGCGCAAAATTATTACAACACTCATTTCGAGTGTGCAGGGCGTGTGAAATAGGCACCATTAGAATGAATTGAGTAGTAGGGTACACCACTAGTAATGCATTCTTGCTCAAATACTTCAAGATTGTCTTTATAGATGTCTCCTGATAGAATGATCTTGCGTGGGTTATAAATTTCCAGCAGTTTGTCGATGGAGTTGTGATATTTCTTGGTCACTACCAATAGATCCACATCGATGCGATTTTCTAGTTTCTTGATTCTTTGCCACTTGCCATTGCCTACACACACTACTTTCATTCCGCCGATTGCACATCCTTCTTTTCCTTCTATCATCTCTATGTGGCTCACTTTGTAGTGTGAGAGCAACCGTTTGTTGTACAAGATGAAGCTCTCGATGTCGCTGTCGCTATCGGGTATCCACAAAATGCCGTGTCCATTGTTGAAGTATAGGATTTGGGTAAGGGTGTGATTATTGAATACCACGAATCCTTGCCTGGGTGTCGTGGCTGTGGTGTAGGCTTGTGATGCAAATAGCAAGGCGATGAACAGCAATGAGAGATTCATCCACTTGAAGCGACGGTTGAACAACCAGACTGCGATAAATACCAGAGCAATGTAATAGAGGACTACATCAAGTGATGTAACATACACATTGCCAAAGTATCCAGGCAAATATTCACCCGTGAGACGCGCAACCCATGCTATACTGTTGTACATGCTATCGATGATAGAACTAAACCAGTCTATTTCAATTCCACAAGCGATTAGCGACAGGAATATTGCAGCACACACCATCAAGATTGGGAAAACTGGAAGCACAAACACATTGCCTACGACCGAAAGCAGTGATATTGTGTTGAAATACCATGCGGTGAGCATTATGGTGGATGCTGTTGCAATGATTGAAGTCATAGTGAGTGTGAATGTCCATGCAAGGATGGGCGAGTTTTTTTTTAGATTCTTGGAAAACGTCTGTTGATTAAAGATGATCAAGAATGCTACCGTAGCGAAACTTAATTGGAAACCAACAGAATAGAGCGATGACGGATATAGAAGGAGAATAATAATTGCAGAAAGGGCTAGTGAGTTTAGAGATAATGTCTTGCGATGAAACATCAGTCCGGCCACAACTATTGACATCATTATGGTGGCTCTGACCACCGACGGCGACATTCCTGTGAACATGGCATAGGCTGCAAGGATAATTATAGTGATAAAAAATCGCAGCGGACGCAGGCGTGTGTAGTTAAGCGGGAAAAGCAAGAACCATACTATTGCCATGATGACGCCCACATGCATTCCGCTCAATGCCAGTATGTGTGAGATTCCCGCCATTGCAAATGTGTTGCGAGTTTCGGGTGTGATAAACTTGCTGTTGCCCAGCAGGGTAGCCGCGATGAAGTTTTGGCATTCGGCACTCGTGTGCGTATTGAAAAGTATGGATATCAGCTGCTTTTTCAGTTTGTTACACTGGGTGATGGGTGTGTGAGAAGTGCCGGTTACCATGATTGCCGTTACCGGTAAATGCTGTGAGTAGAGCACCCCCTGGCGGCTCATGTGCTGGGCCATGTCAAAACCATCGGGATTGCCCATGTTCTTAATCGTGTCTAGCTGGCATTCATACATGATAAGGTCACCGGGCTCAAGATTGTAGTTGCACCCATTGGTCGAGATTGATATGTCATGCTTTCTGTCAAGCTTCAGCTTTCCGTCACGGTCGGCAGCCCAAAGCATTGTAGCATCAATTGTCATCGACCGATCGCTATAATAGATGTCATTGACACGGGCCTGGGCCATGCATCCCTTAATTTTCTGTATGTTTAGTGATGGCGGAGCATTTAAGCTGGTGTTTATCCACCCTAGTCCAAAAGAAACGGCAGCGATAGGGACAATCCACCATGGCCTGACGTTCATAGACCATTGCGGCGTGTGGGGGACCATCCAATTCAAGAAAGCGTAGAGCAAAACTCCTGCAAGAATGATCAATGCAGGGATAATGACCGACTCGCTCCACTGTGCAGCGCCAATGCCGCCCAGCATGGGCACTAGGATTCTTGCAAGAGGAACGCGTGCCAGAATAGACTGTTGTGCCTGTTGCATTCGGGGTATAGGTAAAGGGGGATTAGATACCCTCTTTATTCCAAATTTCGTAAGAAATAAACGCTTGCAGCAGAAGCATTTCAAGACCGTTTTTCACCTCGGCTCCCGCCTCTTTGCTCTTTTTCATGAACATAGTCTCATCGGGGTTGTAAATAAGGTCGTAACACAGATGCTCGTGTGTGAGGAAACGGTAAGGGAAGTCGGGACATTCATCAACGTGCGGATACATTCCGAGTGGGGTAGTGTTGACGATAATCTTGTGTTGTGCCACCATTGCCTTAGTCAATTCCTCGTAAGCGATTGTTGTAGCCGACTTGCGTCTAGAAACAAAGTTGACCTTAACGCCCAGTTTTTCCAAAGCATATTTCACTGCTTTAGAAGCACCACCGGTGCCGAGCACCAAGGCACTAGTGCGGGCGTTGTTGAGCAAAGGCTTGATGGTTTGTCCAAATGCAGGTGCGTCACTGTTGTAACCTCTGAGTTCGAGAAGTTCGCCCTCGGAGTCCTTTATAAACTTGATCACATTGACTGCTCCAATCTCTTGTGCCGCGTCGTCGATAGACGCAAGATATGGCATCACTTGTTCCTTATAAGGTATAGTGACATTGAGACCTCCAATCATGGGAGTCTCGCTTATGAGCTCCATCAGTTCGCCTATGTCTTCAAGATCATAATTGATATACTCAGCATTGATGCTCTCGGCATCAAACTTGCGGTTGAAATAGTCCTTGGAGAACGAGTGTCCTAGGGGATGGCCTATCAGGCCGTAGATTTTGTGGGAGTTAGTCTCAATCATAATGAATCACAGTTATATCAACCACAAAGTTATGAAAAAAATGTATTTGGAAAAAATAAAACCAAGAAAAATTCACTTCAAGAGGCTTATCTTAACTATGTATAGTCGAAAAAGCAGACGATTTATGTGTAGTCCTTTTTTTTACAATCCGTAATGCTGACGATGATCCAAGAAAATATTCAAGTCAATTAAATTGTGTATATATATAC
>JAGHSP010000361.1 GCA_018065815.1 Candidatus Sodaliphilus limicaballi
GAGGCACAGAGGACACAGAGATTTTTCCTCTTTTGTCTATATAAAACCACAGATTAAACAGACAAATTGTTTCATTAGGGAATTCTCGATGAGATTAAACAGATTTTTGGCTAAACGCAATGTACCCAAAAAGTAACAAATGCAATCTGTTTAATCTGTGGTCTCTTGACAAAAGAATATAAGGACAGAAGAATAATTTTTGGTTGATTTTTAGTCAATTTCAAGCGAAGCGCCTTTTTTTTTTACTGAGGCGATCTGAATAGACGATGGCGCTACCCTTGAAATAAACTAAAAATAAGCATAAAATAAATAATCTGCGCAATCTGCGCAATCTGCGTGAGAAAGCCCACAGAGGCAACAGAGATAATCTGTTTAATCTGCAATAAAATTCCCTTATTTCTGTTTAATCTGTGGTCTCTTGACAAAAGAACATAAGGACAGAAGAATAATTTTTAGTTGATTTTTAGTCAATTTCAAGCGAAGCGCCTTTTTTTTTACCGAGGCGATCAGAATAGGTGATGGCGCTACCCAAAGAAAACAAACAAACAATATTTCAAACTTTTGTGTGTTTTGTTATGGATAATAAAAAGCCTATAAAAAGAATCTGTCGCAGAAAAAAGTTCGAAAAAAATGAGGCGAGTTGCTCGGTTGATGGTGTTGCTTGGTTGCAGGGTGTGTAATTTTGCGGCATGAAAAACACTGATCAAATGAACCAAATGCTTAATCTCAACGAGAGTGAAATGCTTGCCCTGTGCAAGCGAGTTATGAATCTGGAACCTTGCCGCCGCGATTGCGTGGTGGAGCGCGAGGATGGCATCGACATCGACGAGTGGATTATGATGCGTGCCCGCTCGTGGTATGCCCGCCTGCTCATGGATGGGCCGCTGGCGTGGCTCCCCACGCAAGACATCAAAGACACCGTGGCGGTGACCAACTGCGGCAATGGCGTGGTGATGGCGGTGTATCCGTCGGTGTTTGTGCGCCCAGTAGAGTGGCAGCTCGAGGGCTGGCACCACAGCGTGAGCCACTTCGCATTGCCCGACGACACTATCGACATGCTGCAACACAATCCCTGGACCCGTGGCGGAGCGTGCAACCCGGTGGCGGTGGATCATGGCAACTGGATGCTGCTTTACAGCATTGACCCGCAAGCGACTCCTGTGTTGAAAATGGCTCGTTGCGTGACCTATCCTGGCACCGACCGCTTCATCTTCAACCAAGCCGCAATCCCCACGCTCAAAGAAGCCCTGAAACAGGAATAAAAACACAATAACCACTTGGCATTGTCATGAAACAAATGTGAGAATCTGACCCAAATCTATGGTTTTTACCCTACATTTGGGTCAGATTCTCGCTTTTTTACCCCGAAAGCATATCTAATGTGCATGAGTTTGTAGCCTAAAAACTACCGAAAATGGTAGAAAATAAATAGAATCCGACCCAAATCTATGGTTTTTACCCCACATTTGGGTCAGATTCTAAATAAAATTGTTATCTTTGCCGAAGAAAAAAGAGATATAATTATGGATAAACTCATAGGCAGAGAAAAAGAAATAGCAGAACTCAAGAGATGTGTTGACTCGTCTCGCTCAGAATTTATTGTCGTGTATGGGCGCAGGCGCGTGGGAAAAACTTTTCTTGTGCGTAAGTTCTTTGACGACTCTTATTCTTTTCATTATGTGGGCGCTCATCAGGCATCAACACGAATCCAACTTGATAATTTCGCAAAAGCGTTGGAGCGCTATGGCGGGAAAAAAGTGCCCAGATTGAACGACTGGAGTGATGCCTTTGCACATTTGCAAACTCATTTAGAGTCGCTTGACAACACGAAACGTAAAGTAGTATTTATAGACGAAATGCCGTGGATAGACAATAAGCAGAGCCGTTTTGTAGAAGCGTTTGAATATTTCTGGAACAGTTGGGCCATGGGGCGAGATGATATTGTGCTGGTGGTGTGTGGAAGTGCTACGTCGTGGATGGTTGACAATCTTGAGGAGAATCAAGGAGGTTTGCACGGGCGCATCACGTCTCGCATATATTTGCGCCCCTTTACGCTGCACGAGTGCCAGTTGTATTTGAAATCCAGAAGATTCGACTGGGATGAATATCAGATTATGCAAAATTATATGGTTATGGGCGGCGTGCCTCACTACATGAGTCTGCTCACACCAGAATTGAGTTTGCAGCAAAATATTGATAAACTGTATTTCGAGCGCGGAGGCATGCTCCGAACCGAATTTGATGAGTTGTATAACGCTTTGTTCACACAGGCTGATAAGTATATTGTGGTTGTGCGACTTCTTGCCCAACACCGAGAAGGCATGCTCCGGAGCGAAATCGAGCGTCACACAGGACTGTCGGGCGGCACACTAACTCGCATTCTCAGAAATCTTGAACGTTGTGACTTTGTGTATGGTTACACTCAATTAGGGAAAAAAGTAAAAGGGGTAATATACAAACTCGTCGATTTCTACACTCTGTTTTATTGCAAGTTTATTGACGGAAATCGCAGCGGCGACGAGCAGTACTGGATGCATAATTTCCAGTCAAGAAGCGTGAGCGTGTGGGAAGGATTGTCGTTTGAACTGGTTTGCTTGATGCATATATGGCAGATAAAACACGCTCTTGGAATTTCGGGTATTGCAACCGAAGTTGCAGCGTGGCGCAGTGCTCCTGCAAACGGACAACGTGGCACACAAATCGACTTGGTGATTAAACGTGTGGATAAAATTGTCCATCTTTGCGAGATGAAGTTTAGCGAGACTCCGTATGTGATCAAATCAGACTATGTAGAAAAACTATCACAACGCAAACAGCTTTTTTGCGACCAAACGGGTATCAAACGCGGGGTTGTTCACACGTTTGTAACTCCATGTGGACTTAATCGGAGCAAGCACAATAGTATAGTACACAGTGAAGTGACTGCCAATGAGTTGTTCACGATGTAAGCGACTATTGTAATTTAGACCATCTCCCACGAAGGCACAGAGGTCACAGAGAAATAATTAATAATCTAATTCAAGTTTCGCAAGCTGTAATTTGCTATATTGCAAACAAATAATGTATTCATCGCGCCGACACCTGCTTCGCTGAAAAACAGATTTTTATATTTTCAGCTTATTTTCAGTGTATTTCAAGCGCAGCGCCACCACCTAAATACGTCCTAAGAGAAAAGGCGCTTCGCTTGAAATCAACTAAAAATTAACAAAAAATTTATTCTTTGTCAACATCCGTTTCTCTCGTTTTAGG